>JAUXRT010000039.1 GCA_030681635.1 Reyranella sp. | reverse complement strand
ACACGGTGTTCATGGTCATCGGCGCCGGCGGCCGCGCATTCACCAGCGTGCCCTCGGGCAGCCGGATGTCGACGCTGCGGAAGGCGCCTTCATTCTTGGGCAGGTCGGGCTCGAAGAACGAGGCCAGCGACATGAACACCGCCGAGGTCGAGTTGGCGATCGAACTGTTCTTGAAGCCGCGGATCTGCGGGCTGGTGCCCGCGAAATCGACGACCATCCGCTGGTCCTTGACCGTGATCGTGACGGCGATGCGGCCGTCGATCGGCTCGAAGCAGTCGTTGTCGACCGGCTCCTCGGCCCGCCACACGCCTTGCGCCAGGCGGTCGATGCAGGTGCGGAAGCGGCGGTCGGCATGGTCGAGCACGCCCTCGAAGAAATCGTCGGCCTTGTCGCCGCCCAGTTCCTCGACCAGCAGCGCCAAACGCTCCGCGCCGATGCGGGTCGAGCCGATCATGGCGCGGAGGTCGCCGTCCAGCGCCTCGGGCAGCCGCGTGTTGAGCAGCAGCAGGCGCCACAGGTCGTCGCGTACTTTGCCGCCCTTGGGGCCGCCCTCGATCAGCTTCAGCACCGGCAGGCGAATGCCTTCGTGGAAGATCTCGGTCGCCGCCGAATTGTAAGTGCCGGCCGCCCCGCCGCCGATGTCGGCCTGGTGGGCACGGTTGCAGGCGAAGGCCACGAGCTTGCCCGCCACGAACACCGGCCGCGCGATCACCCAGTCCGGCAGGTGATTGCCGCCGGCCGTGTAGGGATCGTTCAGCAGGAACACGTCTTCCGGCTCAATCGCTCCCTTGAAGTCGCGCAGGATGGCGCGCACGGCGAAGCCGCCGCCGCCGGTGTGGATCGGGATGCCGTCGGCCTGGCTGATCAGGGTGCCGCGCGCATCGGCGATGAAGCAGGAGAAATCATGGCTCTGGCTGAAAATCGGGGACCGCGCCGTGCGCGTCATCACCCAGCCCATCTGGTGGGAGATATGGTCGAGCCGGTTCTGCACCAGCGCCAAGGTCACGGGATCGAGGATCGCGGTCATGCGGCGCCCCTTGCTGTACCGACGTGAACCAAGAAATCGTCGCGCGCGTCGACTTCGAGCACGTCCGCCGGCCCGACGAAGGCGGTCATGGTGCGCTCCTCGACCAGCAGCGGCCCTTTAAGTGTGCAGCCCGGCGCCAGATCGGCGCCATCGTAGATCGGCACATCACGCCAGCCCGACGCCGGATCGATCCAGACCTTGCGGGTCTCGCGCGGCCTGGGCGTGCCGACCTGCGGCGGCCGCGCGGCGGGCGGCGTCCAGTCGAGCCGGCCGCGGCCCACGACGCGGAGCGCCGTGATGTCGATGCGGCCGCCGGGCTGGATATGGCCGAACAGCCGCTGATGCTCGGTCTCGAACGCCTTTCGCGCCGCCTTGGCGTCGAACGCGGTGCCGATGCTCACCCGCACCGGCCACTGCTGGCCGTCGTAACGAAGATCCGCCTCGCGCTCGATCACGACCGCATCGGCGCTAAAACCGTCCCGGGCCAGTGCGTCGCGCGCCCGCGCCTCGATCTGGGCGAAGCCCGCTTCCAGCGACGGGGCCTCGGCCTTGTCGAGATCGGCCAGGAACACTTGCAGGTAATCCTGCCGCACATCGGATTGCAGCATGCCCATCGCACAGAAGGCGCCGGCGGCGCGCGGCAGCAGCGTGCGGCGACAGCCCAGCGCCCGCGCGACCGCAGTGCCGTGCATCGGCCCGGCGCCACCGGCGGCGACCAAGGTGAAAGTCGCGGGATTGTGGCCGCGCTCGATGCTGAGCCGCTCCACTGCGTGCAGCAGGTTCTGTTCCAGCAGCCGGATGACGCCGGCCGCGGCATCCTCGACCGAGAGGCCGAGCGGCTTGGCGAGCTTGGTCTCGACCGCCTTGCGTGCCAGCGCACCATTCAAGGTGACGGCGCCGCCGGCCAGCGGGCCGGGCCGCAGCCGCCCCAGCACGAGCTGCGCGTCGGTGACGGTCGGGTTCTCGCCGCCCAGCCCATAGGCCGCGGGACCGGGCCGGGCCCCCGCGCCCTGCGGGCCGACATGCAACAGTCCCGCATCGTCGACCCAGGCGACCGTGCCGCCACCCGCGCCGACCGTGTGGATCTCCACCGATGGCGTCGTGAGGTGATAGCCGTCGATCAAAAGCGCGTCGGTCACCGGCACGTCGCCGCCCGCCATGACCATGACGTCGCAACTGGTGCCGCCGATCTCCATGGAAATCAGATTGGCCTTCTCTCCCGGTGCCGCGCAGCCTTTGAGCGCCCCCACACCGGCGGCCGGGCCCGAGAGCACCAGCATCACCGGACGTGCCGCCACCTGGTCGACCGACACCGCGCCGCCGTTGCTCTGCAGCAGCAAGAGCGAGCGTGGCAGGCCGAACTGGCGGAGCTGCTCATCCAGCGCGCGCAGGTAGCTCGTCACCTTGGGGGCGACATAGGCGTTCACCACGGCGGTCGAGCCGCGCTCGTACTCGCCCATGGTCGGCATCACGTCGCTCGACAGCGACACCCAGTTGCCGTTCCAAACTTTGCCGAGTTGCGTGCCGACGCTGCGCTCATGCGCGCCGTCGAGGAAGGAATTGAACAGGCAGACCGCCACCGACTCGACGCCCTCGGCCGCAAAAACCTTGGCCGCCGCATCGACATCCTCCGGCGCCAGCGCCAGCAATTCCTTGCCGTCGGCGCCGATCCGGCCGCGCACCGGCAGGCGCAGGTAGCGCGGCACCAGCACCTCGGGGAAGGGCGCGCGATGGTCCCACTGGTTGTCGCGGATGCCGCGACGGATTTCGAGCGAATCGCGAAAGCCTTCGGTCGTCAACATCCCGACCCGGGCGCCCTTTTTCTCGAGGATGGTGTTGGTGGCCACGGTCGAGCCGTGCACGAACAGCGCGCAGTCGCGCAGCAGCGCCGTCAGCGTGATGTCGAGCTGCTGGGCCGCCAGCCGCAGCACCCCCAGCACGCCTTCGCTGGGGTCGGCCGGCACCGACGGCGCCTTGAAGATGCGCACGGCGCCCGCCGAATCGCGCAGCACCATGTCGGTAAAAGTGCCGCCGACATCGACGCCGATGCGCCACGGTGCCGAGAGAGGAGGGGCGGTCGTCACTTGGGGAGCGACCCCAGCACTTCATCGGTGTGCTCGCCCAGTTTCGGGGCCGAGCGCGCCGAATGCGGCCGCACATGGTCGAAGGCGATCGGCAGGCCGACCACCTTGGGACCCTCCGGCAGTTGCTGCACCAGCTTGGACGCGGCCATCTGCTCCGTCTCGGCGAGTTCTCCGATGTCGTTCACCGCCGCGCACGGCACGCCGGCGGTTTCCATCGCCTCCAGCCAGTGCGCGCGCGGCTTCCGCCTGAGCGCGTCGGCGATCATCGGCAGCAGCTCCGCCTTGTGGGCGACGCGTTGCGCGCTTTTGGCAAACTTGGGATCGGTCGCCCACTCAGGTCTGCCCAGCACCACCGCGCAGCGCGCCCACAGCCGGTCGTTGCCGGGCGCCAGGCAGATCGGATGATCCGCCGTGTCGAACGTCTGGTAGGGCACGATCACCGGGCTGCCGGTGCCGTGCCGCTTGGAGATGGAGCCGTTGGCGAGATAGCTGTTCACCTGGCCTTCGACCCAGTGCACCGCCGAGTCGAACAGCGAGGTGTCGACCAGGCAACCCTTGCCGGTCTTGTCCCGCAGCCTGAGGGCCGCCAGCGCACCGATGGTGCAGAACATGCCGGTCGCCTTGTCGTTGATCGACGCGCCACAGAAAGTCGGCGGATCCTCTGGTCGGCCGGTGACGCTCATCATGCCGCCATAGGCTTGCAGCAGCGGATCGAAGGCCGGCTTCATGCGGAGCGGGCCCTGGTAGCCGAAGGCCCAGATCGAGCAGTAGATCAGGCGCGGATGACGCAGCAGCATCGACTCCGGCCCGATGCCGACCTCGTCGACCACGCCGGGCCGCAAATTTTGGATCAAGATGTCGGCGGTCTCGCAAAGCCTGTGGAGCTTGTCGACATCGGCCGCCAGCTTGAGGTCGAGCACGACCGAGCGCTTGTTGCGGTTCTGCGAATAGAAATAGAGCGAGGTCTCGCCGTCGGGCCCGAACGGAGGCCCCCAGAGCCGCGCATCGTCGCCGCCGTCGGGCTTCTCGATCTTGATCACGTCGGCGCCCATGTCGGCCAGCAGCACGCCGGCCAGCGGCCCGGCCAGCGCCTGGCCCACCTCGATGACGCGAATTCCTTCCAGCGGCAGTGTCACGACGACCCTCTCTCCCAGGCTTCCCGGCACGGACCTCGTGACTATAGGGGGCCGCCCGGTTGTTTGGCGAACCTCGTCGGCATCGGTGGCCGGGTTCCGTGTCGGTGTGCGGCTCGCCCGGGCGGCCGGCGGTCAGGGCACGCCGCGACGGCCGCTGATCTGGTCAATGCGGACACGGAAATACAGGAGCTCCAGCGCGC
>JAUXRT010000036.1 GCA_030681635.1 Reyranella sp. | reverse complement strand
GCGAGACGCGCCTGGGTGGCCTCGAACATCGCCGCCGACGCCTCCTCGTCGGGCAGGACGAAGGCGCCGCGGGCATGGTCGGTGAAGAACCGCGTGCCGCGCTCGATGGTCAGTTGATAGAGCGAGAGATGCTCACCGGCGAGGGCGAGCGCGCGCTCCAGCTCCTCGGCCCAGGCCTCGGGGGTCTGTCCCGGCCGGGCATAGATCAGGTCGAATGAAAAACGTGCGAAGTGGCGGCGCGCGGTGTCGAGGGCTTCAAGCGCCTCATCGGCCGAATGCTCACGGCCGAGGAATTTGAGCGCTGCGGCGTCCAGCGCCTGCACGCCCAGCGACACGCGGTTGACGCCGGCCTCGGCCAGGGCCGCGAAACGGCCGGCCTCGACCGAGGTCGGGTTGGCCTCCAGGGTGATCTCGACCTCGCCGGCGTGATCCCAGAGCGCCTTGGTCCGCGCGATCACGGCGGCCACGGTCTCGGGCGCCATCAGCGACGGTGTGCCGCCGCCGAAGAAGATCGTCTCGACCCGCCGGCCCGGCGCTTCGCGCGCGGCGTGCTCCAGCTCCTTCAGCAGCGCATCGCGCCAGCGCGCCTGCTCGACGCCGTCGCGGACGTGGCTGTTGAAGTCGCAGTAGGGGCACTTCGATTTGCAGAAGGGCCAATGGACATCGACGCCCAGCGGCGGCGCACTCATCTGAAGCAGGCCTCGACCATCATCCGGAAGGCCCGGCCGCGATGGCTGATGGCATTCTTCTCGGCATCGGTCATTTGCGCCGTGGTGCGGGTGTCGCCTTCAGGCTGGAAACACGGATCGTAGCCGTGGCCGCCGCTGCCCCTCGGCGGCCAGACGATGCTGCCGTCGCACGTGCCGTGGAACAGTTCGAGGTGCTCGTCGGGCCAGGCGAGCGCCAGCACGCAATGAAAGGTGGCGGCGCGAGCGGCATTCGTATCGGGCACGGCGCGCTTGGCGAGTTCGTCCTGGATGCGGCGCATGGCGACCACGGCGTCGCGGGTCGGACCTTCCCAGTCGGCGCTGTAGACACCGGGCTGATGGTCGAGCGCGTGCACGCTGAGGCCGGAATCGTCAGCCAGCGCCGGCAGGCCGCTGGCCCTGGTTGCGGCCAGGGCCTTGAGCGTGGCGTTGTCCTCGAAGGTCGTGCCGGTCTCCTCGGGCGCCGGCAGGCCGAGCTCGCCGGCCGAGACGATTGCCACGCCGAAGGGCGACAGCATCGTGGCGATCTCGCCCGCCTTGCCGCGGTTGTGGGTGGCCACGACCAGCTTGGGCAAGGCGAAGCGACGCGCCATCAGCTTTTGCCAATCGCCAGTCGCTGCAGGCGCGCCAGTTCGCCGACGCCCTTCTTGGCGAGCGCCATCAGCTCGAGGAATTGTCCCTCGCTAAAAGGCTTGTCTTCCGCCGTGCCCTGGACCTCGACGATGCCGCCGTCGCCCGTCAGCACGAAATTGGCGTCGGCCTGGGCCTTGGAATCCTCGGGATAGTCGAGGTCGAGCACCGCTGTGCCCTCGAACAGGCCGCACGACACCGCGGCCACCTGGCCGGTCATCGGGTTGGCGGTGAGCTTGCCGTCCTTGATCAGGCGCTCGAAGGCGAAATGCAGCGCCACCCAGGCGCCGGTGATGCTGGCTGTGCGGGTGCCGCCGTCGGCCTGCAGCACGTCGCAGTCGATATTTATTTGTCGCTCGCCCAAGGCGGGCAAATCGACCACGGCGCGCAGCGCGCGGCCGATCAGACGCTGGATCTCCTGGGTGCGGCCCGACTGCTTGCCGCGGGCGGCCTCACGGTCCGTGCGGGTATGGGTCGAGCGCGGCAGCATGCCGTATTCGGCCGTGACCCAGCCGCGTCCCGAATTACGCAGGAACGGCGGCACTTTCTCGTCAACCGAGGCAGTGCAGAGCACATGGGTCTCGCCGAACTTCACCAGGCACGAGCCTTCGGCGTAGCGGGAGAAGCCCGGGTCGAGGGAGATCGGGCGTAGTTGGTCGGGGCTGCGGCCGGAAGGGCGCATTGGCTTCTCCTGATGGGGGCGGCCGGTGTAGCGCCCCGAGGGCCCTAAATCCAGCCATCCCGGCGCCTTTCCGGGCCGCTTCCCAGCCCGCTTCATTGACCCGACCCTTTGTACTACCTACATTTTTTCCATGGCGATCCACCGCATCGGTTCTCCCGGGGGGGTCCTCACCGACAGCCCCTCCGGCCAACGACAGACGGCATCGGTCGCCGAGTTGAACGACCGGGCGCGCGAGGTCTTGCGGCTGGTGGTCGAAAGCTACGTCGAGACCGGCGAGCCGGTGGGCAGCAGGGCGCTCACGCGCAAGCTCAGCGAAACGCTGTCCCCGGCCACCATCCGCAACATCATGGCCGACCTGCAGGATGTCGGGCTGCTCTATGCGCCGCACACGTCAGCCGGTCGCCTGCCGACCGACGCGGGGCTGAAGCTGTTCGTCAACGGCCTGCTCGAAGTCGGCAACATTTCCGAGGAAGAGCGCAGCAGCATCGAGGCGCGCTGTGCCACCGTCGGCCGCAGCGTTACCGAGGCGCTGGAGCAGGCGACCACCTTGCTGTCGGGCCTGTCGCGCTGCGCCGGCCTGGTGATGGCGCCCAAGACCGAGCAGCCGCTGAAGCATATCGAGTTCGTCAACCTCGGCCCCGGCCGCGCGCTGGTCGTGACGGTGACGCAGTCGGGCCATGTCGAGAACCGCGTCATCGACACGCCCCTCGGCATGCCGCCGTCGGCGCTGGTCGAGGCCACCAACTATCTCAATGCGCGCCTGATGGGCCGCACCTTCGAGGATGCGCGCCGTCTCATCCTGGAAGACCTGAAGCTGCAGCGCGCCGAGCTGAACGACCTCACCGCCCGGGTAATCGAGTCGGGCCTCGCGACCTGGGCCGGCGAGCCGGGCAGCGCGTTGATCGTGCGCGGCCAGGCGCGGCTGCTGGAAGACATCACCGCCATCGCCGATCTGGAGCGCGTGCGCATCCTGTTCGACGCGCTCGAACGCGGCGAGGGTTTCGTGCGCCTGCTCGAACTCTCCAACACGGCAACAGGCGTGCAGATCTTCATCGGCTCCGACAATCCGCTGTTCGCCAACACCGGCTGTTCTATGGTGGTGGCGCCGTTCCGCGATTCGCAGGAACGCATCCTGGGCGCCATCGGCGTCATCGGCCCGACGCGATTGAACTACGCCCGCATCATCCCGCTGGTCGATTACACCGCGCGCGCCATCGGGCGCGTTGTCGGCTAAGGCGCGTTCACCAGTCCGCTTCGTCGAAATCTTCGAGCGCCTTGGCCTCGGACGTCGTCGCCGTCTCGTTGGCCGGCAGGGTCAAAACCCTGAGCCGCGTCTCGCGGTCGAGCAGCGGCACCAGCTCCATCAGGTCGGCCTGCGAGAAGGCGACGCAGCC
>JAUXRT010000019.1 GCA_030681635.1 Reyranella sp. | reverse complement strand
GCACGTCCGGTCCCACTACCCGAATACTCCGGTCATCGTGGTGTCGGGCAGGGTGCCCCAGAGACGGGCGGCGTCGGTCGCCGACGCCTTTTTCTCAAAGCCTTACGACGTCGGCACGCTCATTAAGCGCGTCGCGGCGCTGCTTGGCCATCCGCTGCCGCGCAGGGCGACCTAAGTTCGCTCGCCGCCTAGGAGAGCACTCGGCCGGCGACAGCATCCAATTTCCTCACGAGCGAGGCGTCGCGGGCTTCCGGCGCGGTGATCAACGCCACGTCCAGGGCCCGGTCCGATCCGATCGGGCACGCGGGATGCTGGCGCGGGAAGTTGCGCGCCAGGTGCGCGACGAGGCGCTGCGCCTTTTCGGTGTTGTCCTTCATGACGGCGACGATCGACGCGACATCCACCGCGGCGTGCTCGTCATGCCAGCAGTCGTAGTCGGTCACCATGGCGACGGTCGCGTAGCAGATCTCGGCTTCGCGCGCGAGTTTGGCCTCCGGCATGTTGGTCATGCCGATGACGTCGCAGCCCCAGCTCCGATAGAGCTTCGACTCGGCCAGGCTCGAGAATTGCGGCCCTTCCATCGCGATGTAGGTGCCGCCGAATTTCACGGGAAAGCCCGCCTTCTGCGCGCAATCGTGGACGGCCTGGGCCAACCGGTTGCAGGTCGGCTGCGCCATCGACACATGCGCCACCAGCCCCTCGCCGAAGAAGCTCTTTTCGCGGGCGAAGGTGCGGTCGATGAACTGGTCGACGACGACGAAATGGCCGGGTGGCAGGTCCTCGCGCAGCGACCCGCAGGCCGACAGCGAGAGAATGTCGGTGACGCCCGAGCGTTTTAGCGCATCGATGTTGGCGCGGTAGTTGATCGACGTCGGCGAATGGCGATGGCCGCGGCCGTGGCGGGGCACGAACACGACGTCCAGCCCGTCGAGGACACCGAACAGGAACTCGTCCGACGTCTCGCCGAACGGCGAGGCGACCCGGCGCCATTCGGCGTTCTTGAGGCCCGCTATGTCGTAGACGCCACTGCCGCCCAAAATACCCAACACCGTCATCTGCTGCTCCTTGCTGGCGTTGGTGTATCATTCCTTCCAAATAAAGGGGAGACACCATGGGCAGACTCGACGGCAAGATCACCATCGTGACGGGCGCGACCAGCGGTATCGGCCGGCGCACCGCCGAGATCTTCGTCAAGGAGGGCGCCAAGATCCTGGTGACTGGCCGCCGCGAGGAACTCGGACGCACCCTCGAAGCCGCTCTCGGCAAGGACAAGTGCCTGTTCGTGAGGACCGACGCCACCCAGGAAGCCGATGTGAAGGCGATGTTCGAGGCCTGCCTCGCCAGGTGGGGCCGGCTCGACTGCCTGTTCAACAATGCCGGCGGACCGGCGCCGGTGGGCGGCATCGAGACGGTGCCGGTCGACGGCTTCGATGCGGCGATGGCAACGCTGGTGCGCTCGGTGATGCTGGGCCTCAAGCACGCCGCCCCGATCATGATGAAGCAGGGCTCCGGCAGCATCATCAACAACGGCAGCGTTGCCGCCCGCCGCGCCGGCTATTCGACCTCCATCATCTATGGCGCCGCCAAGGCGGCGGTGAACCACCTCACGGTCTGCACCGCCATGCAGCTCGGCGAGAAGAACGTTCGCGTCAATTCGATCTCGCCCGGCGGCATCGCCACCGGCATCTTCGCCAAGGCGCTCGGCCTGCCGCCCGACAAGGCGGACGGTTATGCCGATGCGATGAAGGCCGGCATGGCCAAGAACCAGCCGATCCCGCGCTCCGGCCTCACCGACGACATCGCCCATGCCGCGGTCTTCCTGGCCTCCGACGAATCGAGCTTCATCAACGGCCATGACCTCGTCGTCGATGGCGGCCTGGTCGGCGGCCGCCTGTGGACGCCGCACCAGGAAGGCGTGAAGGCGATGCGCCAGGCCTTCGGCGTCGACGAAGGCTGAACGCCCGAGCCGGCGCGATCCGCTCTACCTTGCGAGGAGCGTTCCGAGCCACAGTTTCGCACTTCTGACGGCGCGTGCCGGCTCGCCCTCAAATTGGTGAGGGTCGGCCGGATCATATTGGACACGGTCGGCGGTCTCGCGTTGCAAGGCGTCATAGAGGACGACCAGCCGGAAATCCGTCTGCGGATGATTGCACAGCCGATCCACCACCAGCGGCAGTATTTCGCGTCCCAAAGCCACCAGCTCGGCGAATTCAGGCAGGCGCGCGCCATCGCGCGTGTCGGAGCTGAAGGGAATCCTTTCGTCGATCGCCTGCAGCCATTTTGCATAGAGCGCCGCGAACTGCGCCTTCTTCGAATCGGGGACCTCGGCCACCAGCTCTTCGAGTGTGTCGTGTTCAGCCTCGGTAAAGACTTCCGGAGACATCAGCTCCTCATGTCGCCTTTCCAGGTCGGCAACCAAGGCCGCCGGCAGCGGGCGCACCTGCGCAAAGGAAGTCAAAATACTGCCGTAGTTCGTGCCGGAGAGGCCAGTTCTATTGTGGGTTATCAGGAGATATTGGCCCAGCTTCGACGTCCACACAGCAGAGCGAAAATCCGCCGACTGCAGGAGACGCGAGCCATGTGTCATGTTGGTGATGCTGAGGCCCCAGCCGTCGATGCTTGCCGACGAAGATTGCGCCGGCAAGGTCGACCAATCGGAATTGGCGCGCCAGGAAAGTCCGGAGCCGCCGCCATGTACGGAATCCGCCGCCGTATTGTACAGCGTCTGAAACACGGACAAGGGCGATGGCGGATTGATCCAGGTGTACGAAATCCCCAGCGACCACGCGATGCAGTTGTAGACGGTGCTTGCCTCGCCGCAAACAAGGACCGCGCCGGTGTTGAGAGATGGAAAGAGGCCTTTCAGCGCGGCGACCTCGGTGGCCGTGGGCGACCTCGGCAACGTCTTGGATATCGAGAAATTGACATAAAGCGGATGGCCGCCCGAAGGGCATGAATTCTGCTGCCAGCTGCCCGATCCGGTCTTGGCTGCATAAGAGACCGAAAAAAGCGACTGAGCGGGGCCACTCATCGAAATGCCGCAGCTATTGCTGCCCGACCAGGGGTCGTTGAAGTTCATCGAGAAGAGGACCCCGGGAGCGGCGGCGACATTCACCCAGCCGGTGGAACCGGAAGGGCCCGAGCTGTCCGAAAGCTGGAATTGGCCGGTCTGCGTAAGGGGCGCAATGGACGATGGCGGCGTCGATTTCCAGTACCCCCAGCTATTGCCGTAGCCGGTGGTCGTGAGGGTTTCTGCGGTGTTGTTGATGATGGTGATGTAGCAGGAGAAATCCGACATCGAACCTTCTCCTTCAGACAAAAGACCTGATGTAGAAGGACAACGTCAGCGGATGCCCTGATGTCGGGCATACATTGTTGTTGTCGCCGCCGCCGGAATTGGCGACGAAGAACACGCTGTAGCAATTGCCGTTTGGGTTGTTGATGTTGCAATAGTTGCTGCCGCTGTAGGGGTCCGAGAAGTTCATCGTGAAGGCATCGGCAGCCGGCGAGTTCGCCGTGTAGGTCACGAAGCCTTGAGTGCCGTTTGGCCCGGCCTTGTCCTGGAGTTGGAATTGCGACGTCGCCTGGAACGGCGAGATCGTCGTTGGCGGCGCGATGGTCCACTTTCCCCAGGCGTCCCCGCTATTGGTCAAGCTCAGCGTGTAGGGCGTGTTGTTGTAGATCGTCACGTAACAAGAGAAGTCCGCCATTTTGGCCCCCTGGGACTGCTTGCGCCGATTAATCCAAGGCAACCCTAGGTCGTTGGTTTTGAGATTGCAATCAAAACGTGTGGTTCAGATCAGTTACACAATGTCGATGGCGGGTTGCATTTGCGCTGTACAGATGACTTGAAGTTGTTCACGGCAGTAGGGCATTCCGCTGGTTGGGACAGCTGGCATGATGACAAGTCGCCGAGTACGATTGCGCCTGGCAACGAGACATCGGTGATCTGAAATGTTCCGAACCGGAACGCTGCTCGCGGACAGTGGATCCTTCGAGCGTCAGTGGCGCATCCTGCGACGGCCTTACGTCGCTGTCGATCCGCAGGCAGCCAGCTTTCAGCCCGTCGCCCGGTGTCTTCCAATTGGCGCGATGGACCGCTCTGTCACTTTGATGTCGCCGATCGCGAGGCGGGCCTCGCTCAGCGTGTTCGGCGTCGACGAGGTCTGATGCTGCGAATCCTCGGCAAGGCGAGCTCGATCAACGTTCGCAAAGTGCTGTGGGCCTGCGACGAGATCGGTCTGCCGTGCGATCGGCAGGACCACGGGCCGGAGCTTGCGCAAAATCCGAACGGCCTGGTGCCGGTGATCGTCGATGGCGACTTCGTGCTGTGGGAATCCCACACCATCCTGCGCTATCTCGCCGGCCGCTACGGCTCGTCCGCGTTGCTGCCACACGAACCACGACAGCGCGCCGAGGTCGAACAATGGATCGACTGGCAGGCGACCGACCTTAATTCTTCCTGGCGCTATGCCTTCATGGCGCTGGTCCGCCGCGATCCCGCTTTCGACGACCCGCGCCAGATCGCGGCCTCGACGGCGAACTGGAATCGCATGATGTCGATCCTCGATGCAAGGCTGGCGGCGACGAAAGCATTCGTGGCTGGTGCGGCCTTCACCCTGGCCGACATCCCGATTGGCCTCTCGGTCAATCGCTGGCTCATGACACCGATCGAGCGGCCGGTCTTGCCGGCCGTGCTCTCTTACTACGAACGCCTGAGCGAGCGGCCCGCCTTCCTGAAGCACGGCCGCAACGGCATTCACTGATCCTCCGTCATGTTCCTCTCCCGCGATAGGGGGAGAGGCTAGGTGAGGGGGTAGAGCACTAGCTTCGGGAGCTAGGGGCCGGAGTGGTAGAGCACTCCCTTGGTAAGGGGGAGGTTCACAGTTCAGGGTTGCCCACTGCGGCTTGAGGGATTGTTCTATCAGAAGAGTCCCGTACGAGGCTCTTGAAGGTGGCCCCGATCCAACCTGTCATGTCACTAGAACGGAATGTCGTCGTCCAGCTCGGCTCTGGGCGTACGCGCTGGTTGTTTAGGTAGATTCGGCCCGGGGATTTGTTTCGTTTGAGCCGGCGGCAAACTCAGCGGCTGCTCTTCCTGGGCGGTGCCGAAAATGTCGGCGATTGTTTCGATCCAGCCTCTAATGGGGTCCAAGTCTTCCAACGATTGTCTGGCAATGTGCGTGGCACCCGTGATGAAGGCTCCAACTACTTCCATTTTGGTGTAGTCACTATCGACTTCTCTAAGAAAGTTATTGAGGAGCCTCAGGAGTTGGTCGCGCTTCACTTCTCGAACGGCGGATTTCTGTATTTGGTCTCTGATGCGCGCGCCGAAGTGATGGATCTTGCGCTTATCTTCGTCCGTAAGATGGATTGAATACATCAAGACTTGTTCAGCAGCGGCCAGTCGGACTTGCAAAGAGTAATTGTCTACCGCCGCCGTAAAATCCTGGTGAACGCTACTGACACTCTGGTTGATCTCGTGGGATGGCAATTCCCACCCCTCAAAAAGGGGAACCCTAAGCGCTTTCACCGCAGCAACAGTGTGGTTCATGTACTCGATGTACAAACTATTGAGAAGAACGTTTCCGTATTCTTCAGGCAGGCTTGCCATGTTCTTCTTGAAAGTTTCGCGGAAGCGTCGCTCCAATTTGACGAACGCAAGTTGCTTGTCTCCACGCGACTCGCGCATGGCCTGTAATAGGTCGTCATCCGAAATCATGGCCACTCTCACTAGGGGCGGTTGTGTCGCCTGTAGCATAGAAGTCCCTGAACGGGGCTCCTAGAGGCGTTTATTCTCGCACCGGCTGTCCTTCGAGCACGAGCGCCGCATCCTGCGGTGGCTTCACGTCGCCGTCGATGCGCAGGCAGCCGGCGTTCAGCCCGTCGCCTGGGGGCTTCTCGACCGGGGCGATGAACAGCGCCGTCACCTTGATGTCGCCGATCGCGAGGCGCGCCTCGCTCAGCCAGCGGGTGGCGCGGATCGAGGCGCCGGCCTTATCTAGGCGGATCCAGCCGCACAGGATCGTGCGCTCGCCCGAGGAATCGATGCGGATATGGGCGGTGTCGTTGCCCTTGAAGGAGCCGGCGGCGCTGGTGACCCGCCATTCGAACGGCACCGCGCGGTAGAGCCTGGCGTCCTCGGAAGAGACGTCGGTGGTGCCGAGATAGTCCGCCTTGGTGAGCGCGGGATCGCGGATCCAGCCCTGCGACGCGGCGATGCCGAACAGGACCAGCGCCGCGGCCAGCAACAGCATCGCCCAGCGCGGAATGCCCGTCATGATATCTACGCCAGGATCGTCGACATGCCACCGTCGATCACCAGCGTATGGCCGGTGATATAGGCGCCGGCGTCGGAGGCGAGCAGGAGGAGCGCGCCGCGCAAATCCTCCGGCTTGCCCCAGCGCTGCGAGGCCGTGCGCTGTTCTAAGAGGGCGTTGAAGTCCTTGTTCTTCTGCAGCGGCACGTTGAGCTCGGTGCGGATGTAGCCCGGCGCGATCGCGTTGGCGGTGACATAGGGGCCGAATTCGGTCGCGAGATTCTTGGTGAGGCCTGTCAGCCCGTGCTTGGCGGAGACATAGCCCGCCACCGAGGCGCGGCCCAGGACCGCCAGTACCGAGGAGATGTTGACGATGCGCCCGTACTGGCGCGCCAGCATGTGCCGTCCGACCTCGCGCGAGAGCACGAACTGGCCGATCAGGTCGGTCTCGATCACCTTGCGGAAATCGGCGGTCGCGGTGTCGACGATGTCCTGGCGGTGGATGACGCCGGCATTGTTCACCAGCACGTCGATGCGGCGGTGCTTGCGGATGATCGCCCGCACCCGGGTGCAGACGGACTCCTCGTTGGTGATGTCGAGCGGCACGACATGAGCCTTGCCGCCTTTCTTGGTGATGGCCCGGGCCGTGGTCTCGAGCTCTTTCACACTGCGGCCGGCGCAGAGCACGGTGGCGCCGGCGCCTGCCAGCGTGAGCGCCATGTCGCGGCCGAGGCCGCGCGAGGCACCGGTCAGCAACACCACACGGTTCTTCATCGAAAACAGGTCTGCCATGGGGTGCTATCCTAGCTTAAGAAGGGTGTGGCGAGATATCGGGAGAAAACGACATGGCGAAATCGAACGGGGCGAAGACGAACAAGGTGGCGATCGTGACGGGCTCGGCGACGGGCCTCGGCGCTACATGCGCGATCGACCTCGCGGGGCGCGGCTGGAATGTCGCCATCAATTACACCAAGAGCAAGAAGGAAGCGGACGAGACCTACGCGGCCGTCAAGGCCAAGGGCGTCGAGGCGATCCTTGTACAGGCCGACATGGGCCAGGACGCCGACTGCCGCAAGCTCGCGGCCGAGACCATGGCGAAATGGGGCCGCATCGACGGCCTGATCAACAACGCCGGCACCACCAAGTTCCAGAACCAGGGCGACCTCGACGGCGTGACGCCGGAGGATTTCGACCGCATCCTGCGCGTCAACGTCACCGGCCCCTACATGATGAGCCGCGCCGCCTACCCGGCGATGAAGAAGCAGTGGGAGGACAAGCAGGATCGCGGCTCGATCGTCAACATCTCCTCGATCGCGGGCGTCATGGGCGTCGGCAGCTCGATCCCCTACGCCTGCTCCAAGGGCGCCCTCAACACGCTCACGCTCACTTTGGCGCGCTGGTTCTCGCCGGCGGTGCGGGTCAACACCGTGTGTCCCGGCTTCATCCAGACCCGCTGGCTGCTGGGCGGCATGGGCGAGGAGAATTACAACAAGATGAAGCAGGGCCAGGAGCAGAACACGCCGCTGCGCCAGGCCGGCACGCCCGAGCAGATGGCGGAGGCGGTGCTGTTCTTCCTGGCCAGCGCCTCGAACATCACCGGTGAATTCCTGATCGTCGATGCCGGCCTGCACCTCGCGTCGCTGCCGATGAAGGCGCGCTAGGCGACAGGCTTCTCCGAAGCGGCGGCGAAGGCGGCGGCCGCGTTCTGGACGTGGCGGGTGGCCAGCAGGGCGGCCAGTTCCTCGTCGCCGTCGATCACGGCGGCGAGCACGCCCGCGTGCTCCTTCCAGTCCTGCCGCGCGCGCGCCTGGCCGTTGATGGCGAAGGCGAGGCCGGTGCGTTCGCGCAAGCTGCGCATGATGCCCGACAGGACGGTGTTGCGGCTGGCGATGGCCAGCAGGTCGTGAAACTCGGCGTTGAGGCTCGTCAATTCCCTGGCGGAGCCAGCCCCCGCGGCGGCGTTGCCGCGACGCAGCGTGTCGCTGAGGGCCGCCACGATGGCCGGGTCGTGCCGGCGTGCCGCCAGCCGGGCATTCAGCCCTTCCAGCAGCGCCCGCACTTCGACCAGTTCGGCGACGGTCTCCGGCGAGATCTCCACCACCGAGGCGCCGCGGCGCGGCTCCAGATTCACCAGCCCCTCGACCGACAGGCCGAGCAGCGCCTCGCGCACCGGCACGCGTGACACGCCGAGTTCCGCCGACAGCCGGTCCTCGACCAGGCGCTCGCCCGGCCGGAGCTTGCCGTTCAGGATCTGGTCGCGGATCTGTTCGGCCACCACCTTGCTGAGCGAGGCGCGGTCAGCGGCGGGAGGAGGGACGTCGCTCATTTCTTTCCGAGATGCGCCATCAGCGCGGCAATGCCCGCCTCGCAGCAGGCGATGTCCTGCTCGCCGTTGCCGCCCGAGGCCGCCACCGAGCCGACGCACTGGCTGTCGACGAAGATCGGGAAGCCGCCCACGAACACCGTAAAACGGCCACCGTGCTGCGTCCAGATTCCGAACGCCTCTTCGCCGGGCAGCGAGTTCTTGTAATTGTCGGTGCGCTTCCTGTGGCCTGCCGCGGTAAAAGCCTTGTTCATGGCGATCTGCACGCTGGTCACCTTGCCGCCGTCCAGGCGGCGCAGCGCGATCGGGTAACCCGCGTTGTCGGCAACACAGAGGACCTCGGGAATGCCGAGCTCCTCTGCCTTCTTTTGCGCCGCGTCGAGGATCAGGTGAGCCTCGGCGAGCGTCAGGGTACTGAAAGTGTGCATCAGGCCGCGAGCTTCTTGTCCGTCTTCTTGTCAGCTTGGGGCTTCTCCAGGAACTTGCGGTGCAGGCCGTCGAGATAGAGGCCGCGCATCATCGTCGCTTCTTTGACGAGGCGGACGCAGGTTTCACGCTGCTCGTCGGTGGTGGCGTACTTCTCGACGATCTCGAAGCCCCTCTCGCCATGCTCGGCGTCGGCCACGATGTGCAACGTGAAGAAGGTGACCTCGTCCTCGGCGAAGCCGTACTTCTCCAGCAGCGGCGGCGTGGTCTTGCTGTAGATGCGCGGCACCTGGGATTCGAGGCCGACCAGCAGGCCGGAGAGCGCCTCGGCGAACGGCCGGGTCGACTGCACGGCGCACCAGCTCTGCAGGCCGAGGGTCTCGGGCAGCAGCTCGCCCTTGGTCTGGGCCGCCATCACCTCGGCGCGCGGCATGCCGCAGGTCTGGCCGAAGTCGAGCAGCAGGTCGGAGTGGCGCACCGGGGCGAAGCCGCCGTTGCCGACGAAACCTTCTTCCTCGGTGACGTTCTCGAGCAGGAAGTGCTGCACTTCCCAATGCGGGCAGGTGGCGTAGACCGCGGCCAGCCATTCCGCGAAGTGGCTGACGTAGTGATAGTGCTGCTTCACCCACTCGCCCAGCATGCGGCGATCGAGCTTGCCCGAGGTCCAGGCCTCGCTCCACGGATGAACGGCCGAATGACGCTGTTCGATTGCCTCTTCGAGAGCCTGACGGAACGCACTCTTGGCCATGACGCGCCTCCCCTCTGTTGAGATCATGGATCGTATACAATTTGTCGGACTTTCGTCAAATACATGATGGGAATGGCTAGATATTGCCATTTATCGTATACAAGTGGCATGAAGTCCGAGGATTACAGCACCGGCGACGCTTTCCAGGCCGAAAAACGCTCGGTTTTCACGGCCGATTGGCTGCCGCTGTGTGCTGAAGCCCAGATCGCCAAGCCCGGGGACTTCCTGTCGGCGACCGTCGGTGGTTGGAGCGTGTTCGGCGTCCGCGACACAGAGGGCACGTTGCGCGTTCTGCGGAATGCCTGCCGGCATCAGAACATGCAGGTCGTCGGCACGCCGTCAGGCAATTGCGAGAGCTTCCGCTGCCGCTTCCATGGCTGGACCTACGACCTGCAGGGCCGCTTCCTGAGCGCGCCCGCCCCAGTCGCGCCCAAGGACCCGACGTCTCCCGATCTTCACCTGATCCCGCTGACAACGGTGACGGAAGCAGGCCTCATCTTCTTCAGCCTCGGGGCGCCCGCCCTGCCGCCGGATCTCGGCGGGCAGCTGCCGGCCTATGGCGGCACACTGACAACCGAGATAGCCTGCAACTGGAAAGTCTGCGTCGAGCACCTGCTGGCCGATCACACGCCGTCGACGGATTTCATCTGGCGCTGGCCGCTGGTGATGGTGCGCCGCGCCGGCGCCGTGGTCATCGTCGAGCAGATCGCGCCGCATACTTTCCTGCGCACGCGCCTGCTCACGCATGTGTTCGGCTGTGCCGCCGACAATCACCGGCAGGCCGCCGCCACCATCAAGCATGTCTGCGAACGCCTGCAGGCCGATCGCGCCGCCGGGACGCCCGCCGCCGATGGCGCGCTGACCGCCGACTTCCACCGCCGGCTCGCCGAAGCCTATGCGCAGGGGGACGCGGCGGGCTGAACGTGCCGGCAGTGCCAGCAATCTCGAATTTGCGGCACTGCGTCACTTTGAATTTGATCGCGTCCGGTAGGGGCTGCCCGGTCCACGATTTGCGCTACACCGGCAGTTCGTGGCCGCGGCCGATGTTGCGGACGATTTCGCTGAGATGCGGCTTGGCCTGCAGCAGCGCGCGGCGGTAGGCGATGAGGCCGCGCAGCATCGCGCCGTCGCGCTTCAGCATCTGGTCGGCGAACTCGACCATGCGGGTGTTCGGCCAGCCGTGCTTGCGCAGATCGAGCAGTTTCAGGAAGGCGGCCTCTTCCTGTCCGGGCGCGTGCTGGGTCATGAGGATGGCGGCGGCCGCGGTCGAGCGCGAGATGCCGGCGTGGCAATGCACCAGCACATGTCCCTGCGGATGGGCGTGCACTTTTTCGCCGAACGCCAGCAGCTTTTCCATCTGGGCCGGTGTGCAGGCTTCGAAGCCGGGATACTCGGCCACGACGTCGTCGAAGCGGATCAGCTCGTGATCGACCTTGAGATAGCTGTCGAGGGCGCGCGGGCGCGGCTCGTGGGTGTCGATGATCGACAGCACATGGGTGATGCCGATCGAGCAATGTTGCGGCAGCTCGGGGATGCCGCAGATGGTGACTTTGTGGTTGAGCAGGGGCATGGCGGGCGATCCTATAGCAAGCCGCGCGCCATGTGCAGGCCGAGCGCCAGCATGCCGTAGAGGAAAATCTTGCGGAAGGTCTCGGGCGAGGCGGCATGGCGCACCTTCTGGCCGATCCAGACGCCGAGGAAGGTGGGCGCGATCGCCGCCACGCCGCCGATCGTGTTGGCGGTGTCGAAGATATTCTGCTGGACGAGGGCCACGGCAAGCGCGCCGGTGATGAACAGGAACAGGATGCCGAGGCCCTGGATCAGATCGTTCTTCGTGATCTGCAGCGACTGCATGTAGGGCAGGAACGGCACGGCGGCCATGCCGGTAAGGCCCGCGACCGCGCCGCTTGCCAGGCCAATCACCGGATTGGCCCACGGTTCGGCGGCGCGCGGCATGACCGGACGCCAGGCGAAGAGAGCGAGAAGCGAATAGAGCACCATCAGCAGGCCGAGCCAGCCGATGGTGCCGGCCGAGCCGAGCTTGCCCAGGGTCACGGCGGCGGCGATCACGCCGACCACGGCCGCCCCGGCCATCGTTCCGAACCGGCGCAGCAGGGCCAGGAGCCGGCCGCCGTAGAAGGCCTGGAAGATATTCGTGGTGATCGTGGGAATGGTCATGATCGCCAGCGCATCGCCCAGCGGCAGCGCCAGCGTCATCAGGCCGATGGCGATCGGCGGCAGGCCGATGCCGATCGCGCCCTTGGCGATGCCGGCGACGATGAAGGCGCCGGCGATCACCACCATCTGAACTTCGGTCATCAGCCCAGCACGCCTTTCGCCAGTCGGTCGAAGGCTTCCCAGAACAGGGCACGGATGTCGTCGGTTTCCATCATGATCTCATGGCGCGCGTTGGCGATTGTGAAGTGCTCGCCATGGCGCAGGCGGGCGACGATGGGACCGTGGTTCGCGGGATCGATCAGGCGATCCTCGCCGGCCGTGATCAGCAGCAGCGGCAAGTCGATGCGCTCGAGGTAGCCCGGCGCCAGGGCCGCCGCCATCGAGCGCACGGCCTGGCGCGACCAGCCGATGGTCGGGCCGCCCAGGGTGAGGCGGGGATCGGCGGTGAACCATTCTTCCGTGAAGCGATAACGCCGCTCGTCGTGCGTGACGAAATTCGATGCGAACTCCCGGGCGAGCAGCACGAACGGTCCGGTCCCGAAGAGGTAGCGATCCTCCACGGCCGGCACCTCGGGCATCAGCATCAGGATCGAGCGCAGCATGGCCTCGCGCCGGAGCGCGGTCATCGGCGACACGAAGACGCCGGCCGACAGCAGCCCCGGCCCGTTCTCGGCCAGGTGCCGCAGAAGGATATGGCCGCCCATGGAATGGCAGAGCGCCAGGACCGGCCGGGGGGCCGTGGGCGCCACGACGGTCTCCAGGAACAGCCTGACGTCGGCGATATAGGTGGTGAAATTGTCGATATGGCCCTTGCCGCGGTCGGGCAGGAGCCGATCCGAGAGGCCCTGGCCGCGCCAGTCCATGGCGTAGACCGCGAAGCCGCGGTCCATCAGGTCGGCCACGACCTCGGTCGCATACTTCTCGATGAATTCACCACGGCCGGTCAGGACCACGGCGGTGCCGCGTGGAGTTCCCGGGACGTTCCATATCGCATAGCGCAAACGTGCGCCGGCGCCGGCCAGGAAACCGTAACGGTCGGCGGGACGGTAGCGGGCGGCCAGATGGGCCGGCACGGATACAGGGGCGGCCACCGGGTCGGTCGGGGAATCTTGATCAATCATGCGCTGAGGGGTTTTGGCGAAGGCCGGGCGCCGTTGCCAGCGGAGATTTGGGCAATTTGGCCATCTTCGCTTGCAGTCCCTTTACCGTTTACGGAGGCACGGCTATAGATCGCCCCGGTCGCCGCATCGTCTGCGAAGGGTCGCAGGCGAGGAAATCGGGCGCAAGGAAGCCTCCAAGAGGTCCGCCGCACTGCGTGGTTATCGGCTCGTTGAGTCGATCCGGCACGGTCCTTGCGTCGACGGTCATCGTCCGCAGGAGACATGCGACCGCGATCCCAACGACGGCTTGCACCACCGGCGGTTTGTCGGAGCGATCGTCCACTAATGATCCGTCAGGGTTTGGTTCTTCTTCTCGTCGTCGCGGCCACGATCGCGGGCTGGCGCCTGCTCGACGCCAAGGTCGAGGCGGCGAACGTCGAAGGACCCCTGCACGGCGTCACCTATGCGCCCTGGGCCAAGGATCAGGATCCGATCGAGGCCAAGTCGAGCGGCATCTGGAGCTTCCTCCGCACCGCCGTCACCGATGCGCCCGCCGCCGCCGTGAAGCCACGCAAGGAGCAGATCGAGCGCGACTTCGCGATGCTGGGCGGCAAGGTCAAGTATGTCCGCACCTATCGCACGACGGATGGCGGCGACGTCATGCCGGAGATCGCCGCCAGGAACGGGCTGAAGCTGGTGCCCGGCGCGTGGATCTATAGCGCCAACGAAGCCAAGCAGCAGTTCGGCCGCGAGGCCGCCGAGGTCAACGCCGAGGAAACCCGGGCGCTGATCCGCATGGCCAACCAGAACCCCAGCGTCGAGCGTGTGCTGGTCGGCAACGAGAATATCCTGCGCTGGGACGGCCAGAAGGATCTGCGCGACCCCAACGCCACCAGCCCGGCCCAGCTCATCCGCGAGATCCGCAACGTCAAGCGCAACGTCAAGGTGCCGGTCAGCACCTCCGAGCCGTGGCATGTGTGGCTGCACTATCCGGAGCTCGCGCGCGAGGTCGACTATCTCGCCGTCCACATCCTGCCCTACTGGGACGAGAAGTCGGACGAGACGCCGCTGGAATATCT
>JAUXRT010000006.1 GCA_030681635.1 Reyranella sp. | reverse complement strand
GTCGATTTGTCGAAGTCGAAGAACACCAGGAAGTTCTTCACCGGCGGCGGCGGCGGCGCTGCCGCTTGTGGCGCGGGCTCGTCGCAGGCGCCCAACAGGAATGCAGCCGCGACGACGGCCAAAAGCTTCTTGATCATAATTGTCTCCCCCATTGCGCAGCTTTAACAGGACGAATACTAGCGCCGTTTAGGGCGCAGTCGCCAGAACAACTATGGTTTCATATGTGCTGAGTCATGCCGCGCGCGCCGGCTTGCCGAGACGCATCGGCAAGGCGTGACGTCGCCGCACGAAGAACCGCCAGATAGCCCGGCTTGAACTCCATCCGCCGTCCGCTGCTGTTCGCGAGCAGGTAGCGATGGGCAGCCGGCAGACGCCAGCACGGCACGAACATGAACAAATGGTGTTCAAGGTGGAAGTTGACCCAATAGGGCGCCAAGAGGAGCCGGATCATAGGATTGGCGTAGGTCGTGCGGGTATTGCACAAGGGGTCGTCGTTGTCGGGAACGACGGCGTGCTCGGCGATGTTTCGGATCCGGCTTACGAGTTGGTACCAGGTCGCGAGCGGCAGCAACCAGAGCAGTGGGTAGAGCCACCAGTACCCCAGCGCGGCGAGCCCCCCGAACAAGGCGAGGTTCGTCGCAAGCGGCCCCTTCTCCGTGCGCCACAGATGGCCCAGCCGCGCCATGATGCCGAGATCGGCCGGTCCCAGGGCGCGTCTGATCTGCTCGCCCCGCCGCAGGTAGGCCGTCTGCCCGGTAAGGTCGCGCAGGATCTTGCGGCGGAGGCTCCGGCGGCTGACCGGAAACGCCGCTGAAAGCCCCAGGTCGGGATCCTCGGGCTGTTGCGTGAATCGGTGATGCTGCAGGTGATAGGGCCGGTAAAGCGCGAGGCTGGTGAAGACGGGCCAGGCGCAGAGCCAGCTTCCCACACCGTCGTTCAGCCGCCGGTTGGCGAACAGCAAGCCGTGGGCGGCATCGTGCATCAAGATGGCGAGCCCGAGCTGACGGCCGCCGATCACCATCACGGCGAGCAGGAAAGTGAGGGGATTGGGCCACCACGCGAACAACGCCATGCTGCCGGCGATCAGCGCCCAGGCGTGCAAAACCAGCAATGCGCCCACGAGGTCCGACTTGCCGCGGAGCTTCCGGATCTGCTCAGGCGTCAAATAGTCGCTGATTTTGGCAACGATCGTGTGCATGCCGCCCTCCCGGCGAAATTGAGCGCACGTCTCCGCACTGTCAACGCCGCCGGCAAGCCGCTATCTTGCGAATCGCATGCAGAGCCGGACCATCCGCACCGACGTCCTCGACGTCGCCTATGAAGAACACGGCCCCTCGGGGGGCGCCGTGGTCATTCTGCTGCACGGTTTCCCCTACGATGTCCGCTGCTTCGACGAAGTGGCACTGGCGTTGGCGGCCGACGGCTGCCGCGTGCTCGTGCCCTATCTGCGCGGCTACGGGCCAACCCGCTTCCTGAGCGCCGCCACGCCGCGCTCGGGCGAACAGGCGGCGCTGGGCCACGACCTGCTGCAGTTCATGGAGGCGCTCGGCCTCGGCCGGGCGGCGCTCGCCGGGTACGACTGGGGTGGCCGCGCCGCCTGCATCGTGGCGGCCCTGTGGCCCGAGCGGGTGCGCTGCCTGCTGAGCTGCACCGGCTACAATATCCAGAACATCGCCCGTGCGGCCGACCCCGTGCCCGCCGAGCAGGAGCATCGCTTCTGGTACCAGTATTACTTCCACACCGAAAGCGGCCGTGCGGGCCTCACCAACGACCGCCGTGGCATCTGCCGGCTGCTCTGGAAATTGTGGTCACCCGAGTGGTGCTTCGACGAGGCGACTTTCGAGAAGTCCGCCGTCTCCTTCGACAATCCCGACTTCGTCGACGTCGTGATCCAGTCCTATCGCCATCGCTATGGCTACGCACCAGGCGACCCGGCGCTCGCCGGTATCGAGCAGCAGCTCGCCGCCCAGCCCACGATCGCCGTGCCGACGATCAATCTCCACGGCGGCCATGATGGCGTCGGGCCGGCACCGCAAACCGACGGCAATACCAAGTTTTTCACCGGCGTCTATGAGCGACGCCTGATCCCTCGCGTCGGCCACAACGTGCCGCAAGAAGCGCCGTCTGCCACAATCGCGGCGCTACGCGACCTGATGAAAGGAACCACCCAATGAGCAACATCGCCCTGATCGGCGCCACCGGGAATATCGGCAGCCGCGTGCTCGCCGAATTGCTCAGCCGTTCGCATACGGTGACCGCCATCACGCGCGACCCGCGCAAACTCACGGCCCGCCCCGGCATGACCGTCAAGGCCGCGAGCACCACCGATCCCGTCGTGCTGGCCCAGGTCCTCAAGGGCCACGATGCCGTCGTGGTGTCGGTCAAATGGAACGAGAACGACGTCAACCGGATCATCGACACCATCCGCAAGTCGGGCGTGAAGCGCGCGCTGTTCGTCGTCGGCGCCGGCAGCCTGATCCGCAAGGACGGGCGCACCCATTTCGACCACATGATGGACAAGGGCGTGCAGCCGCCGACCTCGAAGCCCGCGATGCTGGCCCTGGACGCCATCCGGGCGATCAAGGACCTGGAGTGGACGGCGGTCTCGCCGGCGGCGGCGATCCCGGCCGGTACGCGCACCGGCAAGTTCCGCCTCGGCCTCGATCAGTTTCTCGTCGACTCCAAGGGCGAGAGCCGCATCAGCCGCGAGGATTTCGCCATCGCCATCGTCGACGAGATCGAAAAGCCCAAGCACATCCGCAAGCGGTTCACCGCCGCCTACTAGGCGGTCTCAGGGAAGCGCCGCGGCGCGCTGGAAGGCCGGCCGCGCAAGCAAGCGCTCACGATAGGCCGCGGCGCGGGAACCGAGCAGCGAGGCGAAGTCCCGTTTTCCCAGGTTGAAAAGCGGATAGCCGACCGAAATGTCGGCGAGCGTCATGCGGCCCGCCACCAGGAAGTCGCGACCCTCCAGCCGCTGCTCGAGCAGCTTGAGCCGCATCGAGAGCGAGTGGCGGGAGTCGGCCAGCACGGCGTCGATGCCGGCCTGCATCTCCGGCGTCTTGTTGCGGATGCGGCCGACGCGGGCCATCGTCGAGAGCGGCGCCTGCAGCGTTGCCTCGCCGTACAGCAGCCATTGCAGGTATTCCGGCCGTTCCGGTTCGTCCGGCGCCACGACCAGGTCGGAGCCGTGCCGGGCCGCCAGATATTCGCAGATTGCCAGCGACTCGTAGATCGCCCGGTCGCCGTCGATCAGGGCGGGCAGCGTGCCGGCCGGGTTGATCGAGAGATACTCGGGCTCGTGCAACCGCGGCCGAACGCCCAGCGACTTCACCTCGATCGTGGCTCCGATCTCTTCCAGCATCCACAGCACGCGCAACGAGCGCGAGGTGGGGACGTGGTAGAGCGTGGCCATCAGTCGCCCCTCCTAGTCCAGCGTCTCCAGCAAGCGCGCGCAGAGATAGGTGCGCGGCACCAGCGACGAGTAATAGATCTGCTCGTCGATGGCATGCGCCCCCTTGCCGTCGGCGCCCAACCCGTCGAGCGTCGGGATGCCCAGCGCCGCGGTGAAATTGCCGTCGCTGCCGCCGCCGGTGAGCGGCACGTCAGCCAGCTCCTTGCCGATCTCGCGATAGATCGCCTGCGCCTTGCCGAAGAGATCGGTGATGCCGGCGTCCTTCTGGTAGGGCGGCCGGTTCATGCCGCCCTCGACCGCGAGCGTGACCTCGTGGCCGATCGGTTCCAGGCCGAGGAACCAGTGGGTCATCTCCTCGGCCAGCGCCATGTTGGGCACGCGCAGGTCGACCTCGACCGTGCACTCCGACGGCGTCACGTTCACGCCGCTGCCGCCCTTGATCAGGCCGACATTGCAGGTGATGCCGCGGGCATAGTCGGTCTTGCCCTCGATGCGCAGGATCTGCTTGGCCATTTCGAGGATGGCGCTGCGCCCGTCCTGGTGGCGCAC
>JAUXRT010000001.1 GCA_030681635.1 Reyranella sp. | reverse complement strand
GCTGGGCGCCACCACGCTGGGCTACCGCGCGATCTTCGGCAGCCGCTCGCGCGCCGAAATTCCCGGCCTGGACAAATGGGCGCCGCCCGGCCTGGCCGATCTGCCCGTGCTGGGCGAACACGTGTTCCGCCAGACCTGGCTGCTTTACGCCGCCATCGTGCTCATCGTCGGTGTGGCCTGGGTCATGCGGTCCACGTCGCTGGGCCTGGCCATCCACTCGGCCGGCACGGCGCCGCACGCAGCCGCCAACTCGGGCCTGCACGTCAACCGCATCCGCTACGGCGCGGTGCTGTTCACCGGCTTCATGTCGGCGCTGGCGGGCTGCTTCCTCTCGATCGGCGACATTCACACCTTCACCGAAGGCATGACCAGCGGCGCCGGTTACCTGGCGATTGCGGCCGTGATCTTCGGCAACTGGCGCCTGGGCCGCACGCTGCTGGCCTGCGTGCTGTTCGGCGGCGCCACGGCGCTGCAGTTCCAGTTGCCGGCGATGGGTGTGGACATTCCCAATGCTCTGCTCATCATGCTGCCCTACGTGCTGGCACTGCTCGCCGTGGGCGGCCTGGTGGGTCGCCAGATCGCGCCGGCCTCACTCACCCAACCCTACAAAGGTCACTGATGGAAGAACAGGATGTTCGCGAGTACGTGAAGACCAGCGCCCGGCTGCTCGGCCTGCCGCTGGACGACGAACAGACCACGCGCGTGGCCACGCACCTGCAGCGCACCGCCGCCATGGCCGAACTGCTCGATGCCTTTCCGCTGCTGGACGACGACGAGGTGGTGGAAGTGTTCTGCCCCGCACCCTACATTCCCTCGCCGCACTAACATGCCCATGCCCCTGAATCTCAGCCAGACCGCGCAGGCGGTGGCCAACGGCCAGCAGAGTGCGGCCGAGGTGCTGGACACCTGCATCGCCCGCATCGAGGCCACCGAAGCCCGCATCAACGCCTTCACCGGCATGCGCTTCGCCGCCGCCCGTGCCCAGGCGGCGCGGGTCGATGCGCAGCGCGCGCGCGGCGAAACCCTGGGCCCGCTGGCCGGCGTGCCGTTCGCGGTAAAAAACCTGTTCGACATCGAAGGCGAGGTGACGCTCGCCGGCTCGAAGATCGAACGTGGCCAGCCGGTGGCGCAGCGCGACGGCCCGCTGGTGGCGCGCCTGCAGGCGGCCGGCGCGGTGCTCGTCGGCGCGCTGAACATGGACGAATACGCCTACGGTTTCACCACCGAAAACAGCCACGAAGGCGCCACGCACAACCCGCACGACCTGACGCGCACTGCCGGCGGTTCTTCGGGCGGCTCGGCCGCGGCGGTGGCGGCGGGCCAAGTGCCGGTCACGCTCGGCTCCGACACCAACGGTTCGATCCGCGTGCCCTCTTCCTTGTGCGGCACCTTCGGGCTGAAACCGACCTACGGCCGGTTGCCACGCAACGGCACTTATCCGTTCGTCGCCAGCCTCGACCACTTGGGCCCGTTCGCGCGCAGCGCGATGGACCTGGCGCTGGTCTA
>JAUXRT010000764.1 GCA_030681635.1 Reyranella sp. | reverse complement strand
TAGAGTCTTCCCCTCCTCCCCTTCGCGGAGTCCGCGAAGGGGAGGTGCCTCGCCTTGCGAGGCGGAGGGGTCATGAGTCTCAGCAGAAACGTCTGACCCCTCCGTCGGCCTAAGAGGCCGACACCTCCCCCGCTGACGGGGGAGGAAAGTTGATCCCCCGCCGGCGGATTGACTCGCCCTGGCGGGGGTGAAACGATTTCCATGACAAGGAGCTTCGCTTCGAACGAAGCGCCGCGGGTCTGACCCGCGGTCGCATCGGCCGTGAGAGTGTTAGCGACCGTCGTCCGAAGCTTCTACGCGCGGCTTCCGCGCAGAAGGAGGACGTTGTCATGACCGACCTCAAGACCGAGACCATCACCGGCGGCAGGCCAGGTAGCGGCGCGCATCGCGTGGTGGCGCTGTGCGGGCCGTACCTGTCGGGCAAGACCAGCCTGCTCGAGAGCATTCTCTACGCCACGGGGGCCATCGGCCGGCGCGGTTCGACGCGCGCGGGCACCTCCATCGGCGATGCCGCCCCCGAGTCGCGCAAGCGCGGCATGGGCACCGAGATCAATGTCGCCTCGGTCGATTATCTCGGCGACCAATGGACCTTCCTCGACGTTCCCGGTTCGATCGAGTTCCAGCACGATGCCTTCGCGGCGCTCGCGGTATGCGACGTGGCGGTCGTGGTGTGCGAACCCTCGCCCGAGCGCGTGGTGGCGCTGGCGCCACTGCTGAAATGCATCGAAGACCGCCACATCCCGCACATCATCTTCGTCAACAAGATCGATTCGGCGGAAGCCCGCGTGCGCGACATGCTGTCGGCGCTGCAGACCGTGTCGAACCGCAAGCTGGTGCTGCGCCAAGTGCCGATCCGTCGCCCGACCAACGATGGCGGCGAGGAGACAGTGGGCTATGTCGACCTCGTGAGCGAGCGCGCCTATCGATACAAGTCGAGCGGCGCCTCCGACCTAATCGAGATGCCGGCCGAGATCCTGCCGCGCGAGGCCGAGGCCCGGCGCGAGATGCTGGAGACGCTCTCCGAGTTCGACGACACGCTGCTGGAGCAGCTGATCGAGGATATCGCGCCGGAAAAGTCGCTGATCTACCGCGATCTCCATGACGAATTCGGCGCCGACAAGATCGTGCCCGTGCTGCTGGGCGCCGGCGACCGCGAGAACGGCGTGCGCCGGCTGCTGAAGGCGCTGCGCCACGACACGCCGTTCGCGGCTGAGACCGCCAAGCGCCGGGACCTCTTGACCAATGGCGCCACCAATGGGTCGGCGGTGACGGAATGCTTCAAGGTCCTGCACCAGTCGCACGCCGGCAAGCTCTCGCTCTGCCGGGTCTGGTCGGGAACGCTGACCGAAGGCCAGTCGCTGGGCGGCCACCGCATCGGTGCGATGCTGCGGCCGTTCGGCCAGCGGCTCGACAAGATCTCCGAAGCCCGCAGCGGCGAACTCGTGGCGCTCGCCAAGATGGAGGCGCTGTCGGCGGGCCATACGCTGAGCGCGGCGGGGATCGCCCCATCGGCCGATTTTCCGGCAGCCGCGCCCGCGGTGTTCGTCGTGGCGCTCGCCGCCAAGAACCGCAACGACGAGGTCAAGCTGTCGGGCGCGCTGCACAAGATCGTCGAGGAAGATCCCTCGCTCGCCTTCGAGGCCCGCGGCGAGACCCACGAACTGCTGCTCAAGGGCCAGGGGGAAATGCATCTCAAGGTGGCGGCCGACAAGCTGGCCGGCCGCTACAATGTCGCCGTCGAGACCGCGACGCCGCGCGTGGCCTACCGCGAGACCATCCAGGCCGGCGCCCAGCAACATGCGCGGTACAAGCGCCAGACCGGCGGCCATGGCCAGTTCGCCGATATCAAGGTCGAGATCAGGCCATTGCCACGTGGCTCGGGGTTCCGTTTCGTCGACAAGATCGTGGGCGGCGTGGTGCCGCGCAACTTCATCCCCGCGGTCGAGGAAGGCCTCATCGAGTACTTGAAGGAGGGCCCGCTCGGCCAGCCGGTCGTCGACATCGAGGTAAAACTGTTCGACGGACAATTCCATGCGGTCGACAGTTCGGAGATGTCGTTCAAGATGGCGGCGCGCATCGCCATGAGCGAAGCCATGCCGAAATGCCGGCCGGTGCTGCTGGAACCGATCCTGAAGGTGACGGTCGCGGGGCCGAGCGACTCGACGCCGCGCCTGCAGCGGCTGATCTCCGGCCGCCGCGGCCAGTTGCTCGGCTACGACACCCGCGCCGGCTGGAACGGCTGGGACGAAGTGTCGGCGCTGATGCCGGAGGCCGAGATCGCCGACATGATCGTCGAGATACGCTCGGTGACCCAGGGTGTCGGCACCTTCCGCACCGAGTTCGACCATCTGCAGGAACTGTCCGGCCGCACCGCCGAGCGCATCGTCGAGGAGACCAAGAAGCGCCAGGCGGCGTGATCAGTCTTCCGGTCACAAGGCAGTGAGAACGGCCGCGCGCATCTTCACCGCGCATCGGCTTTCACTCACACTCTCCTCGTGGAATTTTCCACGGGGAGATCATCGCAATGTTCAACAGACGGTCTTTGATGGTGGGCGGCCTGGTGATGGCCGCCGCACCGTCTCTGGCCCGCGTCGCGCAAGCCCAGGCCGGGCGCCCGACGCTGGTGTTCGTCGGCCACGAGCTTTGAGGCGGCTGCAAGATCTGGCGTGCCCAGTCCGAGCCTGACTTCCTCAAGTCCGACGCCTTCAAGAAACTGGACTATCAGGTCGTCTACCCTGCCAATGCCGATCTCGTGCCGCAGGAAGAGAGCTGGCCGGCCGCCGTGCGGCCGATCCGTGCGGCCTTCCTGGACTCCGAAGAAGGCAAGTCGCGACCAGCGGCGACGCCGCGCTTCATCCTGTTCCAGGACGGCAAGGTCGTGCTGACCGTGACCGGCAACGCCGGCTGGAAAGACAAGATGTGGCCCACGATCCAGGACGTGACCGGCACGAAGGCCTAGATCCCGGGGCCTAGGTCCCGGGGAGTAGTTCCCCGGCCTGGTTCCCGGCGCCGCCGAGTTGCTTCATATTGCCCCCGTGGAAGCGTTTCACGGGGGCATATCCGGATGTTGAACAGACGGTCATTGATGATCGGCGGCCTGGTGTCGGCCGCAGTGGGATACGCGGGGGGATTTGCGGGCATCGCCAAGGCGCAGGCCGGCCGGCCGCTGCTGGTGTTGGCGAGCGACGACACGTCGGAGGCCTGCAAGGTCTGGCGCACCCAGTGGGAGCCCCTGTTCCTCGCCTCCGCCGCCTACAAGAAGCTCGATTACCGCGTCGTCAATGCCACGACATCGGCGCTCCTCTCCAAGCAGCAGACATGGCCCGCCGACCTGCGCTGGCTCCTCGATACGTTCCTGATGAGCCAGGTCGGCGTCCAGGAAGGCTTCGAAGTCCCCCGCTTCTTCCTGGTCCAGAACCGGCAGGTCACGATGTCGACAGCCGGCAACAATGCCTGGCGCGACGCGATGTGGCCCACCATCCTGGATGTGACCGGCACGAGTCCCTAGGAACAGCGCCGGCATCATTGGAGGCACCCGATGGCCAACGACCTTTTCCGCCGCCAGCTCGCCAGCTACGCCTCGGTCCATCGCGACGGGCGCAACAAGGCCACGCACTTCGTCGGCATTCCCCTCATCGTCTTCTCGCTACTGCTGATCCTGTCACTCTGGCATTTCGAGGTTGGCGGGCGCGACTGGACACTGTCGCTTGCCGTGGCAATGGCGGCCGTCCTGGGCTGGATGGCGCTCGACCTCGGCATCGGCATTCTCATGGGCTTCGTGATCGCGCCGGCCTGGTATGGCGCCGTGGTCCTGGCCACTGCGCTGGGGTCGCCTTCTGCGGTCTGGGGGACGTTCACCGTGCTTTTTGTCGGCGGTTGGGTGCTGCAGTTCCTCGGCCACCACTACGAGGGCAAGCGTCCGGCGCTGCTCGACAACATCTTCCAGGGCTTCATCGGCCCGATGTTCCTGGTGGCTGAGCTTCTGGTGGTCCTGGGCCGGCGCCGCGACCTCGCCGAGGCGATGGGCGAGAGTGACGTCACGGTCCGGTGAGCAGGGTTGATTTGCGGCCGCCCCGCCGACCCGCCATGACAAGCGGAGTGTAACAGGAGTTCCAGGAATGCTGATCAAGCGCACGCGTGGCTGGGAATTGCCCGAACGTCTGGCGACCCCGGAAAGCCATTACCTTCAGCGCCGGGCACTGATCGGGGCGATGGGCCTGGGCGCCGCCTCCCTGGCGCTGCCCGCGACATCGTTCGCGCAGGACAAATCCGCCGATCCGTCGGCCGGTCTCTATCCGGCCAAGCGCAACGACAAGTACGGCACGCCCACGCCCGTCACGGCCGAGCGGCTGGCCACCACCTACAACAACTTCTACGAGTTCGGCACCGACAAGAGCATCTGGCGCGATGCCCAGAAGCTCGATGTCAGGCCGTGGACGATCAAGGTCGGCGGCATGGTCGAGAAGCCGTTCGAGATCGGCATCGACGACCTCCTGGCAAAGATGCAGCTCGAGGAGCGCGTCTACCGTCATCGCTGCGTCGAAGCCTGGTCGATGATCGTGCCGTGGAGCGGCTTTCCGGTCCGCTCGCTGGTCGAGTTCTGCAAGCCGCTCGGCAGCGCCAAGTTCATCGTCATGAAGACGCTGTCCAAGCCGTCGGTGATGCGCGAGCAGCGCGACCTTCTTTATCCCTGGCCCTATACCGAGGGCCTGGCGATGGACGAGGCGATGAACGATCTCGCCTTCATCGCCACCGGCCTCTACGGCAAGCCGATCCA
>JAUXRT010000763.1 GCA_030681635.1 Reyranella sp. | reverse complement strand
AGGAACTGGCCGCGCCGCGGCAGGATATGGTCAGAGAGTTCGCGCCAGTGCTGGAACCAGCTCTGGCGCTCGCGGTCGAGCGCTCCCATCCGGCGCTCGCAGTGGCGACGCAGGTCGCCGTCGGAAAGGGTCATGGTCCCTGCTCCTCTCACTGGCCCAGCAGGGTCTTGAACCCGGTGCTGTTGGGCGCGGGCGCACCGGCGAGCCCGAGCCCGGAGGTGGCGATGGTGCTGCGATAGCCCTGCAGGCCGGCGGCCCGCCGGCGCGCATCCTCCCGCGCGGCCTTCACCGCCGGATCGGCGGCCTGGGGCGGTTCGGGTAGCGGCGGGGGCGGGGGCGCGGCCGGCATCGGCGGCATGGGTGGCATCGCCGGCATCGCGGGGGGGCCAGAAAATAGACACATGGGTTTCACTCCTGTTGGTCAGAGATCGTGGAACATGTCGTAGTCGTGGTTCTCGTCGAGGATGCGCGGCTTGCGATCGGCCTCGTTTCGTTGCCAGAGCGGATGCACCGGCTGGGCGACGGTGAGCGCCAGCGCGTCGCCGAGGTCAGGCGACGCGAGGCCGCGCTTCTTCATGTCGTCCTTGCGCTCGAGCTGGATGGCATTGCGCGCGTCGTAGCCGTACTCGACGCCCGTGAGGTCCTGCGCCAGCGCCGGATCGTCGGGAATGGCGCCGGTCTTCAGCCACTCCTTCATCCATCCCCAGATCTCGGCCCGCTTGTTGGCAAACAGCGGACCACCGCCCTCCGCCGTCCAGCGGTCGGCTTTGCCGGCGAAGTTGACGCCGATCACGTGCGGCACGCCGAGCTGGCGCAGCCGGTCGACGACGCCGCCGCCCACGCCGCCCTCATCGACGAACACGGCGTCGGCGCGGTAGTGGGCCGCGACCTCGACCACCCGGCCCGACAGCGTCATGGTATCGACACCACGCAGCACCAGCGGCGGACGGCTACGCCCATCGGAACCCTTGCGGGCGAAGATCACCGAGCGGTCGTCGCCGAAGCGGGCGACATCGACGCCGACCACCGTCGGGTCATCGGGCTGAGTCACTGTCTCGCGGCGCATCGCCTCCTCGACGCTTTCCGAATCGATGAACTGCATCGAACCGGCGCGCGGGAAAACACCACGCACGCGCACGCGCACGAAGTCACTGTCCTCCCCATAATCATCGACCCAGCGCTGGAGCTGGGCCTTGTTGGTGATCTTGACGGTGCGCGAGTCGACCTGCCGGCCTCGCCAGCGGTGGGCAAACCGCGCGAAGCACTCGCGGAAGCGGCCGGTGTTGCGCGTCGGATTGCCGAACACCAGCCACAGAAGCTCGGTCTCCTTGTCGGTGAGCGCGCCCTCGGTCGTGTCCCAGATCACATCGGGGATCGCCGAAGCCTCATCGAACACCACGATGGTGCGTTTGCCGTGGTTATGCAGGCCGGCAAAGGCTTCGGCGTTGGTCTCCGACCACGGCACGAGATCGAGACGCCAGGTCTGGCCGTGGCCCACGACGCGGGAGGCGAGCGCCATCGACGTGAAGTCGAACCACTCGCGGTACTCCCAAGCACGCAGCCACTTCGCCAGTTCGGCCCAGGTCTTGGTCCGAAGCTGCGTTTCGGTGTTGGCGGTCACCACGCCGCGCGTATCCTGGTGCGTGGCCATGGCCCACAGCAGGATCCAGGCGACCAATGCCGATTTACCGACGCCATGGCCCGAGGCGACGGCGATCCGGATAGCCTCGTCCGACGTGGCCAGACCGCCACCGATCTCCTGCAACACGTCGTGCTGCCAGGCATCGGGGACGGCTTTCAACGTCTGGGTCACGAAGCCGAGGGGATCGCGCGCCCAGCGCGCGGTCGCCTCGAGCAAGGGCGCAGCATCGACCTTCGCGTCTCGCCGCATCTACCTCTCCTTTGAATGATCGGGGCGGGAACCTTTCCTCGTTCCCGGGCGTTACCAGCCCAGAACCGACAGGGCCGCATCCTCCCCGCTGCCTGTCCATGTTCACTTACGTGTCGAGTTAGCCCCCCAGCGCTCGATGCGTGCAGGGCCCGCCCGGAGGCCAACCCCTTCAGGCGGGCCTTGTCTTGCCTGCGTGTCCCCGCCTCCCGTTTCCGAGCCCTCTTTCCAAGTCCGGTGCCGATGAACGATTTCCTGGAAGAATTCACCCGGCCGACCTGGCTGTCGTTTCCCGTGATCGCCGCACGGCTGCTGATGGCGGCCCTGCTGGGCGGCGTCATCGGCTTCGAACGTGAATGGCGGAACCGGCCGGCTGGCTTGCGCACCCACATCCTGGTCTGCGTCGCGGCGGCCACGGTGGGCATCCTCACCCTCGAGATCATGAATGCCCCTGCGCTGGGCGGCCGCGAGGGCGCGGCCCTCGATCCGCTGCGTGCTGTCGAGGCGGTGACGGCGGGCGTGGCTTTCCTGGCCGCCGGCACGATCATGTTTTCGCGCGGCGAGGTGCAGGGGCTCACCACCGGGGCCGGGATGTGGCTAGCCGGCGCCGTCGGTCTGTCGGCCGGGCTCGGCCTTTGGCAAATCGCGGCCCTTGGCACGCTGCTGGCGCTGGCAGTGCTGGGGCTGATGTACTCGCTGCCGTCCGGGATCGCCGCCGAAAAGAAGGACCCGGCGGAGGCCCAGGGCACGGCCAAGAAAGCCGGTAACGGGCGGGCCAAGGGCGCCAAACCCTCGACCTAGCGCAGGGGCCAGACTTCAGGGACCAGACTGACGCGGGAGCAGAAATCCAATTCCATGCCTGATACATATGTGGGGCACATGCCCCACAGGCGAGTGTGGTATCCCTTTCCATCAGAACCGCGCGACAACGTCATACAGCGGTCACCGGCAGCACCGTAGGCTCGACCCGTGATCTTCCATCTCAACCTCCTGCATCTCGTGCTCGTGCTCGGCGCCATGGCGGCGGTGCACCTGGCGCTGCGTGAGATCCGCGGCCGTTCGATGCGGCCCTGGCGGCTGTTCGCGCTGCCGGCGGTGGCGATCGGGCTGGCGCTGATCCTGGTACTGTTCCAACTGGCGGCGCGGCAGCCGGCGTGGTGGTTTGGCGCCGCCTTCGCGCTGGGCGTCGCCACCGGCGCGGTGCGCGGCGCCACCATGCTTCTCAAGGTCGACCAGAATTTCCGGCTGCTGCGGCCGACCAGCCGACGCGCCCTGTTCTGGGTGACCCTGGCCATCCCTATCGCGGTCGGGTTCGAGATCGGCGGTGCCCTGGCCGGACCCGACGGTGCCCTGTGGCGTCTGGCGGGCACGCTCGCCATGGTTCTGTGCGCCGGCCTGCTGACTGGCCGCACCGCAGCGCTCGCCTTCCGCCTGCTGAACGCACCGCACGTCGACCTGCGCCGGAATTGATAGGCGCCGGAGCTGAGAGGGCCCCGAAGGGCCGTCCGAACGCTCCACCGGCATCCTGACAGAAAACATAGACCAAACCTGCTGAACTTGCAAGTTTAATTTTTAGCCACCGGCCGGACCTTGCGCGACCGACGCCGCCAGCGGCAAAATCGGGCCCATGGAACCGAAGCCTAGGGAACCGAAGCCCAGGGAGCCGCAGCCCAGCTTGATCATGATCCAGTTCCTGCAGTGGGTGGCCGACCGGCCGCGCCGCCGCGAGGATGTGCTGGACGCCTGGCCGAGTTCATGCCCGCGCTTCCCGGTGTGGGAGGATGCGCGCGCCGACGGGCTGGTCCGGCAATCCGGCGGCGCGCGCGGCCAGCATCGCGTCGAGCTGACCGCACGCGGACGCCGCGCCCTTCTTATCTCACGTCAGATCGCGGTCAGCGGATCTGGTCCGTAGGTGTTGGGTCCTGCCGTCCCGGGCAGGAAGCCGCATTCTATCAGGTACCACAGCCCGCCGATCACCGGCACCAGGGCGATCAGGATCCACCAGCCCGACTTGTTGCGGTCGTGCCAGCGCTTCACGCCGATGGCGAGGCCGATCCAGACCATCAGAACATAGACCACCGCGAGGACGAGACCGGGAACCATGCCGACCGATTCGAAGGCAGCTGCCGGATCGGACGTCATGGCAGCACCGCCGAAGATGGTGCCGAACAAGACCGCCGTCACGATCCACATGGCAAGGTGAACAAGCCAAAACTTGGCGCGGTTGACCCGCCCCTGGAAGCTGAACAGAAGGCTTTGCATTGCATCTCCCCCCGAAACCCGGATTGGGCAGGTCAAAGCTACTCTCCCCACCACCGGCGGTACATTCTATAGTGTGCACATGACTCTCCAGCGCGCCGCCCTATGGGCGATCGTGATTGCCGCCACCGTCTACCTGCTGGTGGCGGGCCGCGGCCTGTTGCTGCCCTTCGTGCTGGGCCTGGTGCTCTGGTACATGGTCGATGGCTTGGCCGACGTCTTCGAGAAGCCGCGGCTCGGTTCCTTGCGTTTGCCACGGCCGATCGCGATGTTCGCGGCGCTCGTCGCGATCGGCGGGCTGTTCTGGGTGGTCGGCCGCACCATCGGCAGCAACGTGACGGCCGTCATCGCCGCCGCCCCCAACTACGAGAGCCGGCTGACCAAGATCATCAACCAGGTGGCCCAGCTGGTCGGTCTCGAACAGGCACCGACCCTCGTCGAGCTGTTCGACCGCTTCAGCCTCGCCGACACGCTGGCCGGCTTCGCCGCCGCCGCCGCCTCGATCGTCCGCATCACCGGCATCGTGCTGATCTATGCCGGTTTCCTGTTTGTCGAGCAGGTCCACTTCAAGCGCAAGCTCGCGATCATCTTCGGCGAGGGCGAGAACCAGGCCCGCGTGCGCGCCGTGCTGGAACGGATCGACCGCGAGATCCGAGTCTACATCCGTATCAAGACCACGCTCGCGGCCACGACCTCGGCACTGGCCTACCTGGTGATGGCCTGGGTCGGCGTCGATTTCGCCGGCTTCTGGGCCGTGCTGGTGTTCTTCTTCTATTACATCCCCACGGTGGGCTCGATCCTGGCCATCGTGGCGCCGGCGCTGCTCACGCTGGTTCAGTTCGACCACCTGACGCCCTTCCTGATCGTGCTGTTCGTGTTCGGCAGCATCCAGGTCGTGACCGCCAACGTCATCGAGCCGGCCATCATGGGCCACACGCTCAACCTCTCGCCGCTGGTGGTGATCGTCTCCCTGGTGGTGTGGGGCACACTGTGGGGCGTGGTCGGGATGTTCCTGTGCGTGCCCATCACCGTGGTCGGCCTGATCGTGCTGGCGCAGTTCGAAACCACGCGGCCCGTCGCCGTCCTGCTGTCGGCAGACGGCGACATTCCCAAACCCTACACGGAGGCCGGGCAATGAAGCGGTTCGCCTTGCTCCCTGTCCTTGCGCTTACCCTCCTGACCGCGGCGGCCGGCGCCGCGATGGCCCAAATGCCATCGTCGATGCCGCCATCATCGGCGCCCTCCTCCACACCACCGGCCGCGCAACGCGAGGAAGGCCAGCCACCGGGCCCTGAGGTCAGGTACGTCTGCCCCGGCGCCACCGACTTCAGCGCCATCTTCTCCAAGGACGGCGACCTCGCCACGCTCACGGTCCCAGGCCAGCCCGAGATCGAGCTGCCGCGCCAGCGCTCCGGCTCGGGCTTCGCCTACGGCGACTCCTATTACGAGCTGCGCGGTCGCGGCCGCGAGGCGACGCTGACGGCCGCCGGACGGGCGATGCGCTGCCACGCCGCCGGCCGGCCCGGCGATCCGCCGCGCACCTTCGCGGGCCCCGGTCTCGTCGTGACGCTGTTCCCCGACGGCACGTTTCGCCTGCGCGAGACCCGCGACGACAGCAACGTGCCGACCCTCGACCTTGGCCAGTGGACGCAGGAGGTGGACGGCGGCGTCCGACTGATCCTGCGCGGCGGCCTTGTCGCCCGACGCGCCTTCCGCGAAGCCAATGGCAACCGTCTGATTGCCGACAGCGGCACCGAACTCGTGCAGACCGCTGCCGCCGACAAGATCGACGGGCGCTTCCGGCTCGAAGGCCTCTATCGCGACGCCCAGGACGGCGGGCTCTTCACCGAGTGCTTCACCGGGCGGACCTATGGGGTAGCCTCGAGCGGCGCGGAGCCGGACCTCGAGCACGCCTGGGTCCAGGCAGCTCCCTCGCGGGACGCGCAGCTCTTCTTCCAGATTCTGGGCCGCTTCGCCGACGACGGCGAGACCGAGGTCGAACGCGTCCTCAACCTCAAGCCCAATGCGACATGCCCGCCGCAGGCGCCACGAAGTGCTGCACTCCGCGGCACCGAATGGCGCGTCCTCGAGATCGACGGCAACCGACTGGCCTTTGGCGATGGGCTTCGACGGCCGACGCTGACGCTCGACGACGACGGGAAATTCACGGCCTCGACCGGGTGCAACAGCCTGGGCGGTCACTACACGCTCGATCCCGATGGCCTGCGCTTCATCGCCGGCCCCATGACCCTCGCCGCCTGCCAGGCGCCATCCGATGCCGTCGAACGGCACTTCATCGACGCCCTGGGCGCGGCCAACAGCGCCCAGATCGCCGCGACCACGCTCGACCTCAAGGATGCCAGCGGCAAGCACCGCCTGCGTCTCGAGGCCCGGGGTCGCTGAGAGGGGGTCGCTAAGGCGGTCGCTAGCTAGGGCTCCGCCGTCGGGTCGGCTTTGAGGACGAGGGTTTTGCGGTCGGGATCGAGCTCGACGCGCAGGAATGGCAGGCCGGACGGCACCGCCTGATCGAATTCGCGGACGATTTCGTCGAAAAGCCGGACGTAAAGCTTCCACTCGACCATGCCCGGCTCGATCGGCATGCGCGCAGGCTCGCGCCAGTCGAGCGCTCGGACACCGCTCTTCAGGACATGATCGACCGGCCGGTCGCGGACCAGCGTCGCCTCGAAACGCCCAATGGTGGCGGTACGCGCCGCCTTCGTGACCGGCCGGGCAAGTACGGCGACGCAGATCTGGCCGGGCGCTTCTTCAGGCACGAATTCGACCAGGCCGGCATTCATCGTCGGATCGGCAATGTCGTCGACCCAGCCCAGCCGCTCGACGATGACGACGCGCCGGCGTTCCTTGTCGAAGCGCCAGCCTTGAGGCGGATCGAAGCAGCGCCGCACGGTGCGCGTCTCGCCCGGCGGCGCCCGCGACAGAATCTCGGGTGACACCAGCGTGTTCGATTCGAGTTCCGTGGTGTGCACCCGCTGATCCAGGGCAAAGGAGCCGGGGCGATCAGGCAGCACCGTGAACAGGAGCTGGAACGTCGTCGTTCGGGAGCCGCGCCGGACGATCAACGAGCCGGACGCAAAGGTCGTGCGGGCGTCGTCGTTGGCAAAGGCGCCGCGCGGCACCGAGAAGCGCAACCGCTCCGGCGCGACGGTGGCATCACCGCGCCAGGTCCCGACCGCGAGGACCGGCGGCGGTCCACCACCCGGGGTGAGAAAGACTCCGGCCACCTCGATCTGGACGGCCGGATCATCGTCGCCCGAGGCCGCGAAGTCAGGTGCGTAACGCGGCACGGTCGGCGTTGTCGAGGGCGCCGCCCCAGACAGTGTCGCAGCCCCTCTCGCTGCCCCTGGCGGCATGTCGAGACGCAGCGCGACTTCTGGTGGGACGTTGCCTGAGGCCCCTGGCGTCAAGGTGAGTTCACCCGTGGCACGACGCGGCGGCACGAAACGCGGTGTATAGGCCAGCACCAGCGGCGCATCGTCGAGGCCGGCGATCCGCTCCAATTGGGTCGTCGCCAGCTCGGCTGCCTTGCGGGCCGCGCGCCGAGCACCATCCCCAGGTCTGTCGAGGGCATCCTTGATGGCGGCGTTGAGCCGATCGATCTCCGCGAAGGGCTGCAGGCGGCCCGCCGGCAGGCGATCGAAGGCGCGTTCCGCGTCGGCCTCGTACCGCGCGGCAAGGGCGTCGGTCAGCAGACCGGCGGTCCGGAACGCTTGAAGCAAGCCGATCCTTGCTTCGCCATCGGCGCGCGCCTGGAGGCTCGCGCGCTCGGCTCTGAGCATTGCGAGCTTCTCGCCGATCGTGGCGCTGGTTCCCGGCGCTTCGGCCCGACCAAACACCAAGAAGAACGCGGCCGCAGCAACGCACAGCAGGAGCACTACCGCGCCGATCGTGCGCAGGCGCTTGCGGTCCTCGGTCGGTTTCGGGCCAGCCGTCATGCGGCGGGTTCTAGCACGGCCGCCGGCGAAGGTACCGGCGGCGCGTCGTCAGTATGAGAAGAGAACCGGCAGCGGCGAACTCAGGATGAGGTGGCGGGTCATGCCGCCGAAGATCATTTGCCGCAGGCGGCTTTGCGTGTAGGCGCCCTTCACGATCAGGTCGGCGCCGACGGCGACAGCCGTATCGACGATCGTCTGGCCTGCGGAGCGCGAACCTGGCTTCTCGTGCTGGCTGGTGACGTTCAATCCGTGGCTCTTGAGCGACTCGGCGATCTCGGCCGAGGTCGGTCCCGGCACCATCGCGCCATCGACGCTCAGCACCACGATCGCTTCGGCGCCGCTCAGCACCGGCATCGCGAGCGAAATGGCGCGCGCGCTCTCGGTGGAGCCGTTCCAGGCAAACAGGATGCGCTTGCCCACGAGTCCGTCGACACCCGTCGGCACGACCAGGACCGGACGGCCCGAATCGAACAGCGCGGTTTCGAAAACGCTTTCCGGCATTTTCGGCAGCGCCCCCGGCTGAGGCAGGACGATCAGGTCGTAGGCGCGCCCGATCGTGCCGATCGCGGTCGGGCCGCTGTCGTCGGCCGAACGCCATTCGGACTGGAGCCCTGTCGCGCGTTGATCGAACGCCTGCTTCACGGCGGCGACGCGCTGGCGCTCCTCCGCATCCTCGGCCAGGCCGCCGCCGATCGGCGCACCCATGCCGGCATCGGCCCAAGCCATGCTCATGACACCGTAGGACGGCGGTTCGAGCCCGACCAATCGGGCATCGAATTTTCGAGCGATCCTTGCCGCCAAATCGAACGCGGACGGATCTTCTGCCGTCCAGGCCATTGTCAGAATTGATTTCATGACACGCCCTCCCTGTTGCCGAACGATAACACGAGGCTTGCCGCTCCCCGACCTTCAACTTCCATCAGCGACAGGAAATATGGACATCATGAACAAGTTGATACAATTCATTCGTTGAATACATTATTTAAATCAATAAGTTAGTATCAATATCTCAACTATTTATTGAGGTAGGGGCGCATATCGGCCCCAGC
>JAUXRT010000762.1 GCA_030681635.1 Reyranella sp. | reverse complement strand
GGCCGCCAGCTTGAGGTCGAGCACGACCGAGCGCTTGTTGCGGTTCTGCGAATAGAAATAGAGCGAGGTTTCGCCGTCGGGCCCGAACGGAGGGCCCCAGATGCGCGCATCATCGCCGCCGTCGGGCTTCTCGATCTTGATCACGTCGGCGCCCATGTCGGCCAGCAGCACGCCGGCCAGCGGCCCGGCCAGCGCCTGGCCCACTTCGATGACGCGAACCCCTTCCAGCGGCAATGTCACGACGACCTCTCTCTCATGGCAGCCGCATCCTAGCCGTTGCTGCCCGCAACAGGCTACGCGCCAGGTGCTCGCGAGGCGGAACGCTTTGCGTTCAGAGGAGGTCGGACAGCATCCGTGCGGCCCGCCGTGCGCCGTCGGCTTCCACCGGCCGGACGGTCCTGGGGGCGGCGAGGGCCGCGACCATCGCCTCGGCGATCATGTCCGGGGTCGAGGTGGCGAAGTCCATGCGCCGGCCCGCGCCGTAGCGGTCGAGGCGATGGGCGACATGGAAGTTCTGCTCGAAATGATTTTTGAGCGGAAAGTACAGGAACGGTGTCCTGGCAGCGGCGAGTTCCATGCAGGTCGTGAGCCCGCCCTGCACCAGCGCCAGGTCGCAGGCCGCGAGATGGCGATCCAGATTGGGCACGAAGGCGCGCACCTCGACGCCTTTCGGCACGTCGAGCGCCGCGGGATCGATGCGCGGGCCGGCCACCAGGATCATGCGCAGCTCCGGCAGTCTGTGACGCGCCGCCGGATAGCTCTGCAGGATGCGCTTGATGAGGTGCGTGCCGACGCCGGAACCGCCGACCGTCACGATGCAGACCCGCTCGTCGGGACGATAGCCCAGGGATTGGCGCAGCACCGAGCGGGTGCCGAACGATTGCGGATGCTCGCCCAGCACATAGCCCGAGAAGTCGAAGTGCCGCGGCACCCACTCGCGCATCGCCGGCAGATCCTTGCCGAAGGCCATCGGCACGATGTCGTCGGGCGAGCCCACGAAGATCGAGCGGTCGCGCACGCCGGGATGGCGCTCGATGTGCTCGATCATCTCCGCATTGTAGTCGGCGGCCAGGAAGGCCTCCCGCGCGCCGCCGTCGGGCATGGGCAGAAAGCCCACGAAGTCGGTGAACCAGGCGAGCTTGGCCTTCTTGAGTTCGGGATGCTCGTGCCAGTAATGGTCGATCTCCCAGGCCTCGTCGGCGATGACGAGATCGTAGCCGCCCGCATCGACGGAATCCTGGAAGGTCATGAAGTTGGCGATCAGCAGCTCGTCCATGCGCCGGATCGCCTGGAAGGCGTTGAGGTCGTGCTCGCCGGCCTCCAGCTCGATATGCCGCGATTCGCTGACCAGCCGCGCGCTGGCGGGATGGATCGTCTCGCCGCTGGCCTCGAGCAGGCGCGTGACCGGATCCTGGGCCAGCCACTCGAGCTCGATGTCCGGATGCAGCTTGCGCAGTTCGCGCGCGATGGCGATGTCGCGCCGCCCATGGCCGAGGCCGATCGGCGAGGAGAGGTAGAGCGCGCGCTTCGGGCCCTTTGTCTTGCGCACGTGTCGCGCCGGCGCCGGGAGGCCCAGCCGGCGCTCGAGGAAGTCCAGGATCAGCGCGTTGCACTTGGCTGGAAATCGACCGAGCGGGTTGTGGCCGCCGCTGGCGAGGGTCACCAGTTCGGCGTGTCCGCCGATCGCCGTGGCCACGGCCTCGGCGCGCCCATGCGGCTGGATCTGGTCGTCGTCGCCATGGATCAGCAGCACGGGGCAGCCTATCTGGCCGTACATCTTCTTGCTGACGTCGAAGGCCGGCGCGATCGCGCGCGCTTCCACCGTCTTCACCAGCACGGGACCGCTCGTGGCCAACGCCCATTCAATGCCGTCCTCGATCTGCTTGGTGGAGTGCGGCTCGGAGAAGATGTTGCGGACGAAGTGCTCGGCGAAATCGGGATACTCCCGCAGCCAGTGGTCGCGATTGTACTTGTCCCAGCCCGCAGGCTTTCCACCCTCGGGCGCCGCACGCGGGGCGTAGAAATGGTCGTGCGTCATGTACGGAGCGTTGGGCCCGATGCTGGCCGCCGTACCGGCCAGGATCGCTGCCTTCACGCGCTGCGGATGGTGGGCGGCCAGGCAGCAGGCGAGCATGCCGCCGTAGGAGAGGCCGACCAGGATGGCCTCTCCTGCTTGCGTCGCGTCCATGACGGCGATGGCGTCGGCGACATTGTGCTCCAGCGAGTAGGCGGCGACCTCGTCGGGCCGGTCGGACAGGCCGTTGCCGCGGGCGTCGAAGGAGATGCAGCGGAAGCGCTCGCTGAAGTAGGGGAGCTGCGCCTTGTAGACCCTGGAATGGACGATGCTCCAGGGCGGCAGGAAGACCATCGTCTGCCGGGCTTCGTGCGGGCCTGGCCCGTAGACTTCGTAATGGATGCGGACGCCGTCGCGGTCGACGAAGCCTTCTGTGGTCGGGAGCTTTGCACGCATGGCATCACCTCGCCGATGGCACGCCTTCGCGCAGGCGGATGAGGTCGCCGAAGCGCCGGAGCGCGTCGCGCAGGGGGACGCCTTTCTTTTCCAGGCCGAGCATGTAGAGGCTTTCCGCGCCGATGAACGCACTGGCGGCAAAGGCGCCGATCTGCTCCGGCGTGAAGGTGCCGAGGTCGCCCAGCTCGCGCTCGGCCTTGCGGGCGACCTCGACGATCAGGTCGATCCAACCGGTGAGCCCGACGCGCACCACCTTGGCAACGGCGGGATCCGACCAGCTCGCCGCGATCAGCTCCTGCAGGACGCGCACGTAGCCCGAGCCGATATCCTCGTCGAGATAGGCGCAGGCGCGGTCCCATTGCTGGGAAAGCGTCAATGTCGTGTCGGTCGCCATCGTGTTCTGGCGATCGAGGAGCTGCGCGTTCAGGTACTCGAACAGCGCCAGCATCAGCCCCTGCTTGGAGCCGAAGTGATAGTGGATCTGGCTGAGCGGCACGCCGGCCTCCGCCGCCACGTCGCGTGTCGAGAGGCCGGCATAGCCCTTCTGGCGCAGCACCTTCTTGGCCGCCTCCAGCAGGGATGTGCCGGTCTCGATCTTCTTCTTGAGGGCCGCTCGCGCCATTTGTTCCTCGTCCTCAGTGCCGCGTTGCCGGTTCCTTCGTTGTCGTACCCTTGCCGCCCCCGCGCGGCAGCGGGATCAGCATGGAAACCTTCTCGCGGTAGCGACGATATTCGTCGCCGAACAGGTCCACCAGATCGCGCTCCTCGAGCCAGATGCCGATCAGGATGTAGCCGGTCGTTCCCACCGCGAACAGCAGGTGGCCCGTGGTCATCGTGGGCGTGGCCCAGAAGGCCAGCAGGAAGCCGAGATAGATCGGGTGGCGGACCCGCTTGTAGAGGAAGGGCGTGCGGAACACCGGCGCCGGGACCTGCCGCCCCAGCAGGCGGGCCACGACCTGGCGCAGGCCGAACAGCTCGAAATGGTTGATCAGGAAGGTGCTGAGCAGCACCAGCCCCCAGCCGATCCAGAACACGGCCTGCAGGACGGTGGCGCCGGGGCTGCCGACCGACCACACGATCTCCGTCATCGGCCGCCACTGCCAATAGAGCAGCAGCAGCGCCAGGCTCGCCAGCAGCACGTAGGTCGTGCGCTCGACCGGCTGCGGCACGAAGCGCGTCCACCAGCGCTTGAAGGCCGGCCGCGCCATGACGCTGTGCTGGATGGCGAACACGCCGAGCAGCAGCGCATTGATCACGAGGGCGATGCCGATCGGGCCTGAGGTCCCGCTGTCGATCGTCTTGGCGACCACGCCGGGCACGGGGAGGTTGCCGACGAAGACGACGGCGTAGAGGAACGTGCCGAAGAACAGCAGATAGACGATCACGCCGTAAAGAAAGGAAGCAATACCACCCATGTGACACTCCTGTGTGGGACAGGTCAGCGTTCGCTGAATTCGGTCAATTGACCGAATGCGGTTGAAATAATTCGGTCGGCCGACCGAGTCAAGTGGAAGAAGAAGGAAAAGCCGAGGCCGAATTTCAGTGGGAGTGAGGTCGGCCCTGCTGCTAGACCTGCCGTCAGAAAGCAGAAAGTGGCATGAACAGCTTCCTGATCCTCATCATCTGGGGCCTGCTTGGCGCCCTTGTCCTTGCCGGGGCCGGGCTCGGCTGGTGGTACGGCACGGCGACGTTCTATCGGCGCGAGATAGGCGAAGACTATGTGCTGAGGGACATCAGCCGGGGCCGCCGCATGCGCCGCAGCGTGCGCCGCATCGGCCTGACCCTGTTCGGCGCCGCAGGGGGCGCGCTCGCGGGTTATATTCTCGTCGTGGTCCTTGCCCAGATGGCGGCGCGCCAGGGATGAAGTGGGAGATCCCATGACGCCCTCGGAACGAATCGACCGGATGATCGCGGAAATCACGGACTGGCGCGGCAAGACCTTCGCCGGCGTCCGCAAGGCGATCCTCGCGGCCGATCGCGAGATCGTCGAGGAGTGGAAGTGGATGGGAAGCCCGGTGTGGTCCCGCGACGGCATGATCGCGGTCGCCAACGCCCACAAGGGCAAGGTGAAGCTCACCTTTGCCTATGGCGCGCGCCTCGCGGATCCCGACAGGCTCTTCAACGCCGACGATAGAGGCAACACGAGGCGGGCGATCGATTTCCTCGAAGGTCACAAGGTCAACGAGCGTGCCCTGAAGACTCTCGTCCGCGCCGCCATCGCCTACAATCAGGGCAAGTCGAAGAAGAAGGCGCCCGCGACCATCAAGGCGAAGGCAAGGAGCCCACGGAAATGACCGAGATTCCCGCTGTCTACATGGACCTGTTGCTGGAGAAGAAAGCCTTCGCCCACCTGGCGACGGTGATGCCCGACGGCTCGCCGCAGAACACGCCGGTATGGTTCGACTTCGAGGGCGGCAAGGTCCGGGTGAACTCGGCCCTCGGGCGAACCAAGGTGCGCAACATGAAGATGGGCGCGAAAGTGGCGCTCTCGATCATGGATCCGGACAATCCCGACCGCTACGTCCAGCTCCGCGGCACCGTGACCGGCGTGCGGCAGGACGAGGTCGCCGCCCGACACATCGACCAGCTCGCGTACAAATACATGGGGCTCGACAAGAACCCCTATGCGAAGGCGGAAGATGTGCGGGTGATGTTCGAGATCTCGGTGTTCTCGGTGCAGGGGATGAGCTGAATACGTGATTAGGCCGGCAACGCCGCCGTGATCAGGATTTCGATCAGGTCCCCCTCGGGCATGACCGATTGCACGAACGAGCGCACCGGCCCTTCACCGTCGGGCATCCACGACGCCCACACGCGGTCGAAGGCAGGCTTCTGGTCATGGTCGGTCACCACCACATCGGCGCGCAGGATGCGTGTGCGGTCAATGCCGGCCCTCCTGAGGTGCTCGTCGAGCACCGCGAGCGTCGCGGCGGTCTGGCCGGGCAGATCGAGCGACTTGTCGGGTGAGGTCGCCACCGCATTGAGCAGTCCGCCACCGCCCGGGAAACGGTAGATCGACACCGCGGACTTGCTGGGAAGGGTCTTGTTAGGAACACGGCTGATGTCGGGATGGGGCAAGACGAATTCTCTCCTTTGCACAGCCTATCGATTGCGTCCGGCGACGTACTTCCGCAGCGCGCTGTTGATTTCCGTCTGGTAGCCGCGACCGCGACCACGCGCCTTGAACCAGGCGACGATGTCGGAATCGAGCCGGATCGTTACCGGCTGCTTGACCGGCCGGTAGAGGTCGCCGCGCCGCGCCAGCCGCCAGTTGGCGGCCGGTGCTTCGGGAATGTCCTTGGTGTCGATCGCCTCGTCCGCCTTTGCCTCCAGGGCGGCGAGTTGACGCCGCTCTGCCGTGCTAAGGGGCTTCCGCTTCGTAGCGGCGACGCTCGTGGGAAGTCGCTTTCCGCGCACCGATGATCCTCGCAAGATTTTCCTCCTCGCCTCTCGGATAGGTGTGGACGACCACCACCAAGGTGACCATCCCCACGACGCCGATGGCATGCCACCTCTGTTCGCCGTTGATCACGCGGTCCGGAACAATGACGTGCAACGGGTCATCCCAGACGCGACGCGCCAACTCGAAGGAGACGCCGTGCTTGGCCAGATTCGTCCGCGCTTTTCCAGGATCCCAGTCGAACCGCACTAGCGCCTCATTATGCGTATATAAATGTACGTACAATATTTGCTGATTTCAAGGGCCTGTAACAGAATTTTGAAAGGCCGTTTTCACCGTCGCGTTCGAGATCAACTTCGAGCAGTATCATTGAGGAGGCCGACCATGACCTACATTGCCCGGCGCAATCGAGCCCGCTGTCCCAACCATCCCGGAGCGCTGCTGCGAGAGGAGGTGATCCCGGCCACCGGCCGGACCAAGTCGGAGATCGCGAGACTGCTCGGCATCTCGCGCCAACACCTCTACGACACCTGGGCGAACGCAAGCCGGTGTCGCCTCCTGTCGCGGTTCGCCTCGGCAAGCTGTTCGGCGATGGCGCCGGAGCATGGACGCGCATGCAGGCGGCCTACGATACCT
>JAUXRT010000761.1 GCA_030681635.1 Reyranella sp. | reverse complement strand
CTTGTAGCGGTCGACCACGCGCTTGTAGCCGGCGAAGTAGAGCACCTTGCTGCCGGCCTTGCGGAACGCCTGGCCAATCGAGAACAGCACCGCGTTGCCGAGGCCACCGCCGGCCAGCACGACGGTCTCGCCGGGCTCGATCTCGGTCGGCGCGCCGGTCGGGCCCATGACGATTACGGGTTCGCCCGGTTCCAGGAGCGCGCAAAGATCGGACGAGCCGCCCATCTCCAGCGCGATCATCGAGAGCAGGCCCTTGTCCTTGTCGACCCAGGCGCCGGTCAGCGCCAGGCCCTCCATGGTGAGCAGCGTGCCGTCGACCTTCTTGGAGCGCGCCTCGTAATTCTGCAGGCGATAGAACTGGCCGGGCTCGAAATGCCGAGCGGCGGCCGGCGCCTCGACCACGACCTCGACGATGGTGGGTGTCAGCCGGTCGACGCGCACGACCTTTGCCCGCCAGTCGCGGTTGGCCTCGGCCAGGATCTCTTCAGGCGACCGCATCGGCGCCTGAAGCTTCTCCATCGTCCGGCTGAGCACCGGATAGCCCTGCTTGGCGCCGCCCATCGCCTTCACGACATTGCCCGCGAACGAGGGATGCAGATCGCCGAAGAATGACATGCCGCGGCCATCGTGGTGGCGGTACATCAGCACGCGCACATCGGCGGGCTTGCAGACGCGCTCGGGCGTGGCGACGTTGCCGTCCTCATCCAATGCGCGGAAATACTTGCCGTCGATGAAGGCGTGCGTCGCGTCTTCCCGCGCCAGCACCGTGTTGGGCTGCGTGCCCGCCGCCACCAGGATGGTACGCGCCGGCAGCGTCGCCTCGACCTTAGCGCCACCTTGTTCTCCGGCGACCTTGAGCGCAGAGGCATGACCGTTGGCATCGACCTCGACGGCAACAGGCGAAAGGCCCTCGACGAAGCGGATGTCTTCTTCAAGCGCCTTGAACACTTCCTCGTGGTTCAACGTATAGGAGGGCGAGTCGATCAGGCGGCGGCGATAGACCAGCGACACGCCGCCCCAGCCGTTGACCAGCTTCGCGATGTCGGGCGTGCGGCCTTCGCGCTCGGCCGTCGCGCGCTCGGCGCGGATGGCCCGGGCGTGACCCAGGAATTCCTGCGCGATCTCGCGCTCCTCGTCGTTCCAGGCGGCGCCCACGGCCGCCTCGCCGCGCTCGGCGACCAGGATCTCGTGCCGCGCCAAAAACTTCTCGACCTGCAGCGGATAGTAGGCGAGCGATTCGGTGGCGGTGTCGATGCCGGTGAGGCCACCGCCGATCACGATCACCGGCAGGCGGATCTGCAGGTTGGCAATGGAGTCTTTCTTGGCCGCACCGGTGAGCTGCAGCGCCATCAGGAAATCCGATGCCGCGCGCACGCCGCGCGCGAGGCCATTGGGCAGGTCGAGCACGGTGGGCTTGCCGGCGCCGGCGCAGAGCGCCACATGGTCGAAGCCCATGGCCAGCGCACTCTCGACCGTCACCGTGCCGCCGAAGCGCACGCCGCCGAACATCGAGAACTGGCCGCGCCGCTCGAGCAGCAGCCGCACCATCTTCAGGTAGTTCTTGTCCCAGCGCACGGTGATGCCGTACTCGGCGACACCGCCGAAGCCCGCCATCGCACGGGCGCCGAGATCCTCGCGCAGGCTGGCGACATCCTGGACGGCGTCGAACGACACGCGGGCGCCATCGGCCAGCACGCCCGATTGTCCGGGCGGCAGCGGCTCGATTTTCAAACCATCGATCGCCACCACCGTGTGGCCATCGTTCATCAGATGATGCGAAAGGTTGAAGCCCGCCGGGCCGAGCCCCACCACCAGCACGGTGCGGCCGGTCGACGGACGCGGGATCGGGCGGCCGAGGTTGAGCGGATTCCAGCGCGTCAGCAGCGAATAGATCTCGAAGCCCCACGGCAGGGCGAGAACGTCTTTCAGTGTGCGCGTCTCGATCTGCGGGATGTCGACCGGTTCCTGCTTCTGAAAGATGCAGGACTTCATGCAGTCGTTGCAGATGCGGTGCCCGGTGGCAGCGACCAGCGGATTGTCGACCACCGCCATGGCCAGCGCGCCGATGGAGAAGCCCTCGCTCTTCAGCAGGTTCATCTCCGAGATTTTTTCCTCGAGCGGGCAGCCCGCCAGGGTCACGCCGAACGGCGACTTCTGGAAGGCGCCGGTCTTGCGATCCTTCAAGCCGCGCGAACAACTGTCCTTGCCCTGGTTGTGGCACCAGATGCAGTAGTTGGTGTGATCGAGCGCGCGGACCAGGTCGAAGCCCTCGTCGGTCAGCGCAAAACCCTCGCGATGACGCAGCAGCGGCCGCGGCAGCTTCAGGCGCGTGACGCCGTCGACGACCTCCGTCTCGATCGGCACCAGATGGTCGGGATCGACCTTGTGCGGCACCTTGAACAGCGGACCGTCGCGATGGCGCTTCCTACCCTCGGGATGGTGCAACGCCCAGGCGGCGTAGCGCGCCATCGCCTCGATCTCGGGCGTCGGCGTCTCGACCTTGAATTCGGCACCGACGAGCTCGCGGACTCTTAGCGCGAAGGCGAGCTCCCAGTTCTCCAGACCATCGGCAAGGCTTGCCGCGATCTTGATCTCAGCCATGACGCTGGCGCCGTCGAGCGCCATCGCCGCATCGGCCTTGATGGCGCGCGTGACGTAGCGCTGCACGAACAGCCGCTTGCAGTCGTAGAGCGGCGCCAGCCGGCTGTGCCGGCCGCGCAACTCCGCGACGGGCGCGGCCACGCCGAACAACGCGCCGACGAAATCCTCGAGCGGCCGGGCCAGCTCGATCAGGAGGTTCGACTCGTCCTTGGCGGCAAGCGCGCCCGGCGTTGCGCGCGCCGCCATCAGCCGCGCATGAAGCCCGGCATCGACGCCCTGCAGCCAGCCGGCAAAGGCAGCATCGAGGCGGCCGAGACCGTCGCGGTCGTAGAGATCGTTG
>JAUXRT010000760.1 GCA_030681635.1 Reyranella sp. | reverse complement strand
TGCCGTTGACGACTTTCACCGACGGCATGAGCCGCGTCTCTCCTTCTCGATTCCAGTGGTGAGCCCGGTGGGGTACGATCCCACGACCCTCTGATTAAAAGTCAGATGCTCTACCGCTGAGCTACGGGCTCGCTCCGGCGTCGCGCTGCAGGCCGAAACCCCGCGCGGCGCCCGTATAAGGTGCGCCAGCGCCACGGTCAACGCGGCCGCTGGGGGCACAGTGTCAGGCTTTGCCGAACTTCGCCTTCAGGCGCTGGAATACCCGCTTGGAGACGAATTGCGACGTATCTCCGCCCAACCGTGCAATATCCTTGACCAGGGACGAGGCGATGAACTGGTGCCGGTCGGAGGCCATCAGGAAGATGGTCTCGATGTCGGGATCCATGCGGGCGTTCATGTTGGCCATCTGGATCTCGTACTCGAAATCCGAGACCGCCCGCAGCCCGCGGATGATCAGCGAAGCGCCGACCTCGCGCGTGAAGTGGATGAGCAGCCCCTCGAACGGTACGACCTTGATGCGCTCCCGATCCGCCGGCGGAAAATCGGAGATGTCCTCGCGGATGATCTCCATCCGCTCCTCGAGCGAGAACAGCGGACCCTTGCCGATGTTGATCGCACACCCGATCACCAGTCTGTCGACGAGCCGCAACGAGCGGCGCATGACTTCCATGTGCCCGCTGGTAATGGGATCGAACGTGCCCGGATAGACCCCGGTGCGTTCTGAGGCCATGTCTCCCCCTTGTGCGCCAGATGCGGCGGCGGAGTCTTAGCGACACGGGCGATCCTTATCCACCGTTTGTTTCGGAATGACTCTCGCCGTTGCCGGCACCGGCATCGTCTTCACCGATCCGGACTGCCGACACGACGCGCTCGCCGTCACTTACATTGACAATGCGGACGCCGCGCGTCGCCCGTCCCGCGATGCGAATTCCGTCGACCGGGCAACGGATCAACGTGCCGCCGTCGGTGACCAGCATGACCTGGTCGCTGTCGAGAACCGGGAAGGCCGCCACGATCTCGCCGCCCTTGGCGAGGTTCATCAGCTCCACACCCTTGCCGCCACGACCGGTCACCCGGTACTCATAGGCCGACGTCCGCTTGCCGAAGCCCGATGAGGCGACGG
>JAUXRT010000758.1 GCA_030681635.1 Reyranella sp. | reverse complement strand
CAGGAACTGGACGGGCTGGTCGAGGCGGCCTACGCGGCCTTCGGCAAGGTCGACATCCTTGTGAACAACGCCGGCTCCTCGCCGCTCGCGCCCTCGTCGCTGGAAACCTCCGAGCAGCTTTTCGACCGCATCGTGTCGCTGAATTTCAAGGCACCGTTCCGGCTGATGTCGCTGGTTGGCAGCCGCATGGCAGCGGGCGACGGCGGATCGATCATCAACATTTCGAGCGCCGGCGCGCTCCGGCCGCGGCCGCAGATCGCGCCCTATGCCGGCGCCAAGGCCGCGCTCAACGCCCTCACCGAGGCCTTTGCCTTCGAATACGGGCCGAAGGTGCGGGTGAACACGATATCGCCCGGCCGCTTCCTCACCGACGTTTCCAAGGCCTGGCCCGAGGCGCACAAGGCCAACCCGACGGCGGCGTTGCAGCGCAGCGGCCAGCCGGAGGAGATCGTCACGGCGGCACTCTATCTTGCATCCAGCAAATCGAGCTTCACCACCGGGTCACTGGTCCGGGTCGACGGAGGAATCGCATGAAAATGACAGCCGGCGTTCTCACCACCTGCGGCGCGCCCCGCCCCTTCGCCAAGAGCAAGCCCATCCAGGTCATGGAAGTCGATCTCGATCCGCCCGGCGAAGGCGAGGTTCTGGTGAAGGTCGGTGGCGGCGGCCTCTGCCATTCCGACCTGTCTCTCATCAACGGCGACCGGCCGCGGCCGGTGCCGATCGTGCTGGGCCACGAGGGCGCGGGCGAGATCGTCGAAGTGGGCAGCGGTGTGCACGATGTGAAGGTGGGCGACCATGTCTGCTTCACCTTCAACGTGAGCTGCGGCCGCTGCCGGCGCTGCCTCGAAGGCCGGCCCTATATCTGCGAGCGTTCGATCACGCCGCGCGCGGCGGGCCAGCTCCTCTCTGGCAACCATCGCCTCCACATAGACGGCAAGCCGGTGAACCATCACTCCGGCGTTTCCTGCTACGCCGAATATGCCGTGGTCGACCGCGGCTCGATCGTGGTGATCGACAAGAGCCTGCCGCTCGACGTGGCCGCCCTGTTCGGCTGCGCCGTGGTGACGGGCGTGGGCGCGGTGGTGAACACCGCGCAGGTCCAGCCCGGCAGCACGGTCGCGATCGTCGGCCTGGGCGGTGTGGGCTTGAGCGGCCTGATGGGCGCGGTGCTGGCGGGGGCGGGCCGCATCGTCGCCATCGACCTCTCCGACGACAAGCTCGGCCTCGCGCGCCAGCTCGGCGCCACCGACACGGTGAACGCCCGGGATGTCGACCATGTGACCCAGGTGCGCGACCTCACCAACGGTGGCGTCGACTATGCCTTCGACCTCGCCGGCACCATCAAGGCGATGGAAACGGCCTATCTGGTGACACGCTGGGGCGGCACGACGGTGACGGCCGGTCTCTCGCCGATCGCCGCCGATTTCTCGTTCAAGCAGAGCCAGCTCGTCAGCGAGGAGAAGACCATCAAGGGCAGCTACATGGGAAGCTGCGTGCCGGTGCGCGACATCCCGCGCTTCATCGCGCTCTACCAGCAGGGCAAGCTGCCGGTCGACCGCATGGTCAGCCAGCGCATCGGCTTCGACGAGCTGAATCTGGGCTTTGACCGGCTGCAGGACGTGGCAACGGTGCGGCAGATCCTGGTGCCGCACGGATGAGCCACGGATTGGGGAGGGGCGACTGGCGTGCTATAACTGATGTTATGGCCGAGTTCGTTCCCCCGCCGTCGGATAGGCTCGACGCGCTTTGTCGGCGCTGGAAGATTCGCAAGCTGACGCTGTTCGGCTCGCAAGCACGTGGCGACGCACGTCCGGACAGCGACGTCGACTTGCTAGTGGAATATGAGCCCGACGCCGACTGGAGCTTGTTCGACGTTGCGCGTCTGCATCGAGAACTGGCCGACCTCTTCGGCCGGCCGGTCGATTTGGTGCGCGAACGTAACATCACCAATCCTTACAGGCTTGCCACGATCAGGCGCGACCGGCGTCCACTCTATGCCGCCTGAAGTCGAAGATCGGGCATCGCTCCTGGATATGCTGGAGTTTTCGCTTGAGGCGATGGCCTTTGCGCGCGGCCGGAAGCGGTCTGATCTTGATCAGGACCGGAGCTTCCTGCGTGCCCTCGAGCGCGTTCTGGAACTGGTCGGCGAAGCTGCCCGGCGCATTTCTGCGGAGACACGCGAGGCTCATCCGACGATTCCCTGGCAGGACATCATCGGCATGCGGAACATCATCGCCCACGAATACGGCAAGATCGATCTGGACGAGATTTGGAAAGCCACAGAGGCAGATGTGCCAAAGCTTGTGTCGACGCTGGAAAAGATTGTGGCAAGTTTGCCGCTGCCGCGATGATCTGACCTTTGGGATTGGCAACGATGGGCATTGCGATCTCCGTCGAGACGCCGCTTCAGGACGACGTCCGCACGCTCGTTTCCGAGCTGAATGCCGTCCTGATCGAGCTCACACCGCCGGAGCACTGCCATCACCTGACCGTGGAGCAGATGGCCGATACCAGCACCACGGTCTTCATTGCCCGCGACGGCGGCACGGCCATCGCCTGCGGGGCGCTCAAGCGGCACGCCGACGGCATCGGCGAGGTCAAGCGCATGTACACGCGGCCCTCGCATCGCGGCCGCAAGATCGGCGAGGAGATCGTGGCGCGCATCGAGGCGCTGGCGCGGTCCGAGGGGCTGAAGCGTCTGGTGCTGGAAACCGGCGACCGCCACCACGCCGCCTGGAAGGTCTACGAGCGCGCCGGCTTCATGCGCTGCGGGCCGGTGCTCGATTACGCCGACGTCACATGGTCGGTGTTCTACGAAAAGAAGCTCGATGGTTGAGAGCCGGATGCTGGCAGTGCCAGCACTTGCTCACGCAAATTAAGGTTGCAAGTTCAGCAGATTTTAGGTTATGATTTCTATAGGCTGACGCGTGGACCGCGCCGGCCTTTTCTTTTGGCATGACCTGCCCGCGCGCCGCGGGTACAGCGCAGAAGCGCCAGGGTGCAGCCGCCGCGGCTCCTTAGTCGTGGACAGTCCCAAGAATGACCCCGTCTCAACCGCGCGCCAGAAAACGCCGCCGGAACAGACACTTGAAGACGCCTTGGGCACAGGGCGCGCCGGGGCGTGTACGAATGAAAAAGACGAGAGCCGTGGAAAAGCCCGTGGAATCGAGGCCATCCCGGAGTCGGGCACAACTGTGGGCACAACATTTGGCCCATTCAGGTGGGCCCATTGAGCGGCCGAAAAGGCCGCCGTTGCTGGCTTTCCGGCGCGCGTTCTAGCGGATCTCGAAGCCGAGCTTCTTCAGCGAGGCGCGGATCGTCTCGCGGCCGTTCATCGACTTGATCGGGCCGAGCCGGTTCAGGACCCGCTGCGTCCAGGTCGCGGCCTGCAGCTCGTGGCGGGCCGAGAACTTCGTCATCTCCGCGTCGTAGGGGACGCGGCGTGCGGCTTCCTGCGCGGCATCGTAGCGCTCGCGATGGAGCACGATCGACTGCGGCAGGCGCGGCTTCACCTCGCCCTGGGCTTTGCCGTCGGCGGCATAGCCGACGCAGAGGCCGAACACGACGAACGACTGCGGCGGCAGGCCCAGCAGCTCGGCGACCTTGATCGGGTCGTTGCGCATGGCGCCGATATAGACCGTGCTGAGGCCGATCGACTGGGCGGCCACCACGGCGTTCTGGGCGGCCAGCGCGGCATCGATGCAGGCGACCATGAAGGTTTCCAGCCAGGGCATGGTCTCGAAGTCTGTCTTCGTCGCGTCCGAGATGCGCTGGTTGCGCGACATGTCGGCCACCCAGGCGATGAACAGCGGGCACTGCTCGATGTGCTTCTGGTTGCCCGCAATCTCGGCCAGCACCTTCTTCTTGGCCGGATCGGTGATGGCGATCGCCGACCACCATTGCATGTTGGAGCTGGTGGCGGCCGACTGGGCGGCGGCGATCATGCTTTCCAGCGTGCCGGCCGGCAGCGGGTCGGGCTTGTAGCCGCGCACCGAGCGGTGATCGAGCATGACAGCGATGGTCTCGTTCCACGGGCCGGCAGCCGGGAGCGCATCGGCGCCGTAACGCCTGGCCAGCGCGTCGGCCTTCATGTCAGTGGTGGGCGCTAGCGAGTCCATGAAGCGGTTCCCTGTGGTTTGGCGCGGGTGATCGCGGTCACCAGCGCCAGAAGGATGAAGCCCGTGACGATCATGAAGATGGCGCGCGGTTCGCCGCGGTCCATCAGCCAGCCGAAGAGCAGGGGCGAGATCATGCCGCCGAGGTTGAAGCCGGTGCTGACGAAGCCGAACACCTTGCCGAACGAGCCCGGCGGCGTGACGGCCCGCACCATCATGTCGCGCGACGGCTGGATCATGCCGTTCAGCAACCCGCCCAGCGACATCACGCCGACCAGCACGGCCGCGGGCATGTTCACCCAGG
>JAUXRT010000751.1 GCA_030681635.1 Reyranella sp. | reverse complement strand
CCGAGCCACAGGGCGCCGAGGCTGATCAGGAGCGCGGTCAGACAGACCTGCAGGCCACCCAGTCCGAAGACCAGGCGCCGCATGGTGATCAGGCGGCGTATCGACAGTTCCATGCCGATGAAGAACAGCAGGAAGACTATTCCAAGGTCGGCGATGAAGGCGATCTGCTTTTCGCCGGTAACGGTCAGCCAGTCGATGGCGCGCGAATGTTCGGCGAGCTGGCCGAGCCCGTACGGGCCAAGGAGGGCGCCGACGACGAGAAAGCCCAGAATCGGACTGATCTTCAGGCGATGCACGACCGGCGCCACGATGGCCGCCGTTCCCAGAACGATCAGGGCATCCTTGAAGACGAAGATTTCCGCAGATCCTGCCATTGGTGCAAACATAGACTGCGCGCGACGATCTGTGCACACTTTCGTCGGCAGATCGGAAATTCGGGATGGAGACGACATGAAAGTGGTCATCACCGGCGGCGCCGGCTTTCTCGGCAAGAAGCTGGCGCGGCGTATCCTCCAGCAGGGTGCGATCACGGGGTCGAGTGGTACGCTCGAACGTGTGACCGAACTGCTGCTGTTCGATGTCGCCAAGGCGGATGGACCGGGCCTCGACGACCCAAGGGTCAAGGCTTTGGCAGGCGACATCGCCAATTTTTCCACCGTGCAATCGATCGTGCAGGGCGCCGCCACGGTATTCCACTTTGCCGCCGTTGTGAGCGCAGGGGCCGAGGCCGACTTCGATCTCGGCTACCGGGTCAATCTCGACGGCACGCGCAATGTACTGGAAGCCTGCCGGGCGCTTGGCACCAATCCGAGAGTGGTCTTCACCAGTTCGCTGGCCGCCTTCGGCGGCGACCTGCCACCGGCCGTGACCGACGATACGCCGTTGACGCCGCAAACGTCGTATGGCGCGCAGAAATCGATCGGCGAGTTCCTGGTGCGCGACTACACCCGCAAGGGCTTCTTGCGTGGTACGGCGGTGAGACTGCCGACGATCTGCGTCCGCACGGGATTGCCGAACAAGGCGGCCTCGACGTGGGCCAGCTCCGTCGTACGCGAGCCTCTCACCGGCGTCGACGTCGTCTGTCCGGTAACGCCCCAAACCATCATGGTCGTGCTCAGTCCGCGCAAAACGGTGGATGCCTTCATGCGCTTGCACGACTTGCCGCCGGACGCCTTCGGGCCGGGTCGCACCCTGCTGTTGAACGGCATCAATGTGACGGCGAAGGAGTTGGAAGCGGCGGTGGGCCGTCACGCCGGCAACCGCAAGGTTGGCAAGGTGGTCTGGCAGCACGATCCCGCCATTCAGAGGATCTGTGATGGCTGGCCTCAAGGAATCGTTTCGAAGCGTTCCCATGCTCTCGGCTTCGAGACCGACAAGGACCTCGACGAGGTCGTCCGTCACTTCATTGCCGACGACCTCGATGAGCAGATGAAGATCGCGAAACCCGCCTGACCCTAGCCGCCGCGCAGCATGCGCCAGCCGTTCTGCAGGTGGCGCCACAGACCCCAGACGTGACGGGTGCGCATCATGTGCCAGCGCTGCGGCTCGTTGTCCGGGCCGGCAACCGGCCCGGCGTCAGCGACATAGTCGGTGATGCCCACGGCGTCGGTGTCCCAGGGCCCAGTGGTCTTGAAGATCGTCGTCTTGGCGCCGTAGGTACCAAGCGTCCGCGACATGCCCGATGCCATGAAATCCATGTAGCGGGGCAGGCTTTCGGGACGACAGAGATAACCCTTGTTGAAGCCGACGGCGAGCAGACGGAAGTGAAACGGGTTCTTCTCGAGGTAGCGGATCACCTCGGTGGTGTTGGCGGGATAGCGCGGCGAGAAGAAGTCGTCGATCACCACGATCCCCTCGGTGTTGACGATCCGGTTGGCGAACTCGAGCTCGCGGTAGACCGCGGTGCCGGTGTGCTCGCCATCGATATGGAACCAGCGTACCGTCTGGTGCATGGCCTGGAGATCGAGCTTGGCCGCCAGGTCCGCGGACGGACCGGAGAGGGGCACGATGTTGGTGGGCTCGACGCCGACCGACTGGATAGCGCGGTGCACCGCCGGCTCGTCCAACCTGAGGTCGCACAGATAGAGTTTTTCACCACCCTTGCGATAGGCTGCCAGCACCGAGGCCGATCGGCCCCGCCACACGCCGATCTCGAACAGATCCCCGGTCACTTGGGATTGCTGGTCGAGCAGGGCGCGCCATACGCAATAGGACTGGAACATGAACCAGCCCGGAATCGCGTCGATTTTATCCCAACTGAGCATCGTCTATCCTCGCTTGCGGGGCCTTGCTAACAGCGCCCCTTCGACGCCGCAAGCCGCGAGCGCTTGCTTCCACCCCGACGGTCAGGTAGAGCCCGCTCGCTTGCGTATGCCAACAATAATCGCCTACCGCACGACGATCGGTCTGCTTTGGGGGCTGGCGCTCTGGCATAGCTGGGAGAGCCGGGGCCTGTTTGTCGACGGCTCGGCATTCCTTGTCCAGATTGCCCGCCGCGAGTGGTTCTTCGATTTCTACGCGCCGCGTCTCTACGCGATGGTCGTCGGCCAGATTCCGGTCATGACGGCATTGTTCCTGGGTGTCACCGACCTGCATCTGATGGCACGCCTGTTGTCGTTCGGGCTGTTCGTCGTGCCGACCGCCCTCTATCACCTCGCCCTGATGCGCGCCAAGGACGACGCGGTGCTGCTGGCGGCCGTGGTGGCGGCGATCGCCGTGGTGTTCATGACGACCTCGTTCTTTATCGTCGGCGAATACAACACCGCCTACGCGCTCACCATCCTGGTGGCGGTCCGGCTGGCGACGGCCGAGCGTCTCACCTTCTTCGACAGCCTGGTGCTGGCGGCGCTCGCCTTCCTGGCCATGCGGACCTACGAGGTCATGATCTATCTCGGTCCGTTGCTGGCGGCGATGATCTTCTGGGCCCTTCGCCGGGCCCCGTCGCGGCCGATCCCCGCCACCGGGCTGCATATCGCGGCCGCAGGAATGTTCCTGGCCGGCATGGTCGTGGCGGCCGGTTCCATCCTCACGCCCTATTCCGAGGAGCATCTCAGCGATACCGTCGCGACGGCCACGAACTTCTGGCAGAACATGCAGTTCGACATGGTGCTGTCGGCGGCGCTGGTCGTCGTGGTCTGGGCGTTGGTCAAGCCGCGCTCCTTGCTGGGGATACGGCCCTATGCGTGGGCGACCTTGTTCCTCGTCGTGCTCGCCCTGTCGCCGATTCTCGCAGTCAACGACACGCTCGTGCGGCCGTTGGCCAAGTCGCAGTATGTCGCGCGTACCGCGGCGGGCCTGGTCATCGCCGCGATCGTCATCTTCATCTGGACCTCCCGATCCAAGTTCGGCGCCAAAGTGCCGGCGCTTGCGATCCTGCGTACACCCGACGCGGCGCGGCGCTTCGTTGGCTTTGCGCTGCTGATGCTGCTGGCCGGCCTGCCTGCCGACATCTACCTGACGAAGACCTGGATGTCGTATCTCGATGCCGTACGTACCGTCGTGCGGACGCAAAGCGGCGTGATCTCCTTCGAGAGCACATCGCTGGCGAAAAATCCGCACCTCCACCTGATCGAGGCCTGGATCCTGCCCAGCCAGAGCCTGGTACTGCGAGCCAAGCGTGGCGACGGGATCATCGCGCCACCCCAGCATTTTGACTCCTGGCAGCCATTCCCGCCGGCGCAACCGTACGATCTCGGCCCCTTCGTCTGGCGCGACTAGGCATGCGCAGCATCCCGCTCTCGACGGCCTACCGGGGCATCGTTCTGCTGCTTTGGGCCCTGGTCATCCACAACGCCGTGGAATGCCGCGGGCTCTTCTGGGATGGATCTTCCTTTCTGGTGAACCTGCTCGACCGCGAGCGATTTCATGACTTCTATGCCGCCCGCGCCCATATCGACTGGCTGACTCAGGCGCCCATGCTGCTGCTGGCGGACGCCGGCCTGCGCGACACCCGGCTGTTGGCGATGGCCTATTCGGCGACGCTGTTCGCTGTGCCGGCCGCCCTCTACCACCTGGCGCTGGCGCGCGTGCGGCACGACCCGCTGCTTCTGGCTGCCGTCATCGCCGTCGTCGTCACGGTCTACCTGCCGACTTCGTTCTTCATCGTCGGCGAATACAACGCGACCTTTGCGGCGGTGACGGCTGCCATGGCGGTTGCTCTGACGATGGGCGACAAGAGGCTGCGCGACGCGGTGATCCTGTGCGCGCTCGGCGCGCTTTGCCTGCGCTCCTACGAGGCCATGGTCTATCTCGGACCGTTGCTCGCGGCAGCCATCGTGTGGGCATCGAGGCGCACCGCGACTCCCGGCTTCGGCTTTCGCGTGCTTTGCGCCCTTGCCGCGCTCGCCTTCATCGGCGCGGCGGTGGTGTCGGCCGCGACCATCTTCGATTACTGGGACCACCCGCATTTCCTGAAGGTCCGGTCGACCAGCGTCGATTTCTGGCAAAACATGCAGTTTGCCATCCCGCTGTCGGGCTTCGTGATCTGCGGCGTGGCCTGCCTGCGCAGGCCTGCCTGGCTGCAGGGGCGGGGGCCGGTCATCGTTCTCGGGACGATTGTCGTGCTTCTCGCGCTATCGCCGTGGTGGCGCGTCGTTCATCCGCCGTCGATCCTCTACCCGCCGTCCCACTATGTGGCGCGCCAGGCAGCGGGCATTCTGCTGGTAGCATTGCTGGGGGGCATGTGGCTGCATATTGGCCGGCGAAGCGAGCCGCCGGTCGTGCTCACGATCCTTCGGCAGGCGACGGTCTCGCAGCGGCTGCTCACCCTCATGACGGCGCTGACTTTCGCCGCGGCGGTCCCCGACATTGCCCTCACGCGGCTGTGGGCGGGCTACCTCGACGACCTCCGCGGCGTGGTCAACGAGCGCACCGGCATCATCCGCGCCGAGACGCTGCCGCTGCACGACTGGCCCAACAAGCTGTTCTTCCAGGATTGGTCGTTTCCGGCGCTGAGCGCGATCGTGAGCCGCACGCCCGGCAAGGCCTATGTCGTCGTCGACCAGGACTATCTCAGCAACCCGCCATTCGAGCCGGAATGCGGCCTGCTGCCCAAGCTCCGCGGCTACGGCTGGGACGCCCCCGGCTGAAGGACTAGGGCCGCATCCAGGGGCTGCTGCGGCCCGAGCCGCGGATAGGGGCGGCGAGCTCGACGAACTCGCACAGGATCTTGCGGGTATCGCGCGGGTCGACGATCTCCTCGATCCAGAAGGTCTCGGCACTGCGGAAGGGAGAGCGCAGCTTGTTCAGGCGCTCCTCGATCTCCGCCATCTTGGCTTTAGGATCGTCCGCGGCGTCGATGTCGGCGCGATAGGCGGCCTCGATGCCACCTTCCAGCGGCAGCGAACCCCAGCGGCCCGACGGCCAGGCATAGCGCCAGTTGACCCTGGAGCCGTTCTGGTGCGCGGCACCCGCCACGCCGAAGGCGTTGCGGATGATGAAGGTGCACCATGGCACCGTCGTCTGGAACATCGCCGACATGGCGCGCACGCCCTGACGGATGACGCCGCTCTTCTCGGCCTCGAGCCCAATCAGGAAGCCGGGGCAGTCGCAGAAGTAGACCACCGGCATATGGAAGGTCTCAGCCATGTCGAGGAAGCGGGTCACCTTCTGGCAGGCGTCGGCGGTCCAGCCGCCGCCGTAGAACATCGGGTCGCTCGCCATCACGGCCACCGGCCAGCCGTCGATGCGGGCAAAGCCGGTGACGACGGATCGGCCGTAAAGCTTGCCCATCTCGAAGAAGCTGCCCTGGTCGACGACCTTCTCGACGATCGGGCGGATGCGATAGACCTTGCGGATGTCGCGTGGGATGGCGTCGAACAGCTGCTCCTCGCGCCGCGCCGGATCGTCAGTGATGGGCCCGCGCGGCGGCGCGTCATGGACCGACGACGGCAGATAGGAGAGGAAACGGCGCGCGGCGGCGAAGGCCTCTTCCTCGCTGTCGACCGCCTCGTCGATGGCGCCGGCGCGAAGCTGGATCTCCCAGCCGCCCAGTTCCTGCTTGTCGTACTGCTTGGGGCTGAGGCGGTTCACCACCGGCGGGCCGGCGACGAACATCGCCGAGATTTCCTTCACCATCACGGAATAATGCGTGGC
>JAUXRT010000746.1 GCA_030681635.1 Reyranella sp. | reverse complement strand
TCTGGTAGACGACCTCGGCGCCCTTGGCCTTGAGCATGGGCACGTAGGTGTTGACCGAGGCGGTGCCGTAGCCGGTGGTGTCGCTGATCACTGCGGCCTTCTTCAGCTTCAGCACGTCAACCACGTAGTAGTTCGCGCCGGCGCCGACCTGCGTGTTGGTCGGCGCGATGCGGTATGCCATCGGGTACTTCTTGACGTCGATCAGCTCGTCGACCCAGCACGGGTGCAGCATCGGCACCTTGTCGCGCGCGATCAGCGGCGTCGCCGCCAGCGCCTCGCCGGAGTTGAGCGGGCCGAAGATCATGCTGACCTTGGCACGCTGCGTCAGCTCAGCCACGGCGTTGACCGCCTTGGTCGGATCGCTCTGCGTGTCGCGGCTGATCAACTCGATCTTGCGGCCCTTGATGCCGCCTTCCTTGTTGATCAGCTCGACCGCGAGCTGCGTGCCGCGGTTGATGCCGACGCCGGTCGACGAGCTGGGGCCGGTCAGTGCCGGGAGGTAACCGATCTTGATGGGTTCGCTCTGCGCGATGGCTGGAGCCGGGAAACCCGAAGCCAGCGCGGCGGCGCTGACGGCAGATCCGGCCAAAACCTGGCGGCGACTAATCGGCATTTTTCCCTCCTGCGACGAATGTTTCCTGAGTCTTACGCTCCTGGTAACGCTACCAATTCACACCCACCCTATTGCCTGGAAGCGAGGCTGGTCAACGAACAGCCTCGCTGCGCTGCACCATTTCAGGCCGGCACGATGAAAGGCTTGGCCTCGGTATCGTAGTCGGCATAGCCCAGCGTCGCGCGCAGTTCCGGCGGCGGCAGGGCGCTCTTGGCCTCGGCCTCGCCGGCGACCAGCGCCGCGAGCCCTGCTTTCATTCCAGCCGCGGCGGGCGAGAGCATGCCGGTCGGATAGGTGCCGATCTTGAAGCCAAGGGCCGCCGCTTCCTTCTGTGACGGGGTCGCGCGCGGCGCGCCCGGCGACAGCACGGCAAACGACGGACGGCCACCGGCCGCCGCGACGGCGCGGCGGACCTCGCCGTCGTCGGCCGGAGAGTCCAGGAACAGGATGTCGGCGCCTTCCTTCACGTACATTTCGATGCGGGCCACCGCTTCGTCGATGCCCTGGGTCGGCCGGCAGTCCGTCCGCGCCAGGACGAGGATGCCGGATTCCTTGGCGGCTTCGACGGCGGCGCGGATCTTCATGCGCGCTTCGTCGCGCGACAGGCAGGGCTTGCCCGCCGCGGTGAGCGCACGCGGCGTGATCTTGTCTTCGATCAGGACGGCGGCGGCGCCGGCACGGCCATAGGCGCGCACCGTGCGCTGCACGTTCATGGCATTGCCATAGCCGTGATCGCCATCGGCCAGGATCAGCGTCTTCGGCGCGGCCGAATGCACCATGTTGAAAGAATCAAACATCTCGCCGAACGAGACCAGGTCGAGATCGGGGCCGCCCAGGCGGCTCGCCGCCACGCAGGACCCCGACAGGAACGCCGTCTCGAAGCCGGCAGCGGACGCCAGCTTGGCGGTCAGCCCGTCCCACACCGCCGGCATCACGACGAGGCCGGGCTTGGCCAGCAGGGCACGCAGACGGTCGGGGTAATTCATGACGGATCCTTGGCTATGTTTTGGGCTGTGTTTTGAGAGCTAGTTCGCCGGCTTGATGCCGGCGTCCTTGATGACCTTGCCCCATTTGGGAATGTCGCCGGCGATCGCGGCCTTGGTCTCGGCCGCCGTGCTGCCGACGAGGTCGAGACCCATGACGGCGAACTTCTTCGCCATCTCGGGATCGGCCAGCACCTTCAGCGATTCGGCCCGCACCTTATCGAGGATCGGTTGCGGCGTGCCGGTCGGCGCCAGCAACGCGAACCACGATGTCGCCTCGAAGCCGGGGAAGCCTGCCTCCACGACCGTCGGCAGGTCGGGCGCGTTGGGCGAGCGCTTGAGCGAGGTGATTCCGATACCGCGGACACGGCCGTCGCGCACCATCGGCATGGCAGCACCAGCATTCTGGATGCCGACGCCGACCACGCCACTCATCACGTCGGTAAGATTGGCGCCGCGATAGGGGATATGCTCCATCTTGATGCCGGCGAGGACTGAGAACAGCTCGCCCGCGATGTGCTGCGGCGTGCCGACACCGGGCGTGCCGTAGGAAAGCTTGCCCGGATTGGCCTTGGCGTAGGCGATCAGCTCGGCCATCGACTTGATGGGCAGGTCGTTGTTGACCACGAAGACGGACGGCATCGAGAGCGACGTCGAGATCGCCGCGAAGTCGCGCACCGGATCGAAGGGCAGCGTCTGCAGGCTGGGCAGGATGGTGATGGCGGCATTGCCCGACCACATCAGCGTGTAGCCGTCAGGTGCCGCCTTGGCGACGCGGTCGACGCCGATGGCGCCCGAGTTGCCGGCGATGTTCTCGACCACCACGGGCTGGCCCCAGGCCTCGGTAAATTTCTGCGCGAACAGGCGGGCCGTGACGTCGGTGGCGCTGCCGGCGGTGAAGCCCACGACCAGCTTGACGGGCTTCTCCGGCCACTTGGTCTGGGCCGCGAGCGGAGAGGCAAGGCCGAGCGCGAGCACGAGCGCGGCGGCGGACCGAACGATCGGGTGCATGGTTTCCTCCGGAAAGGCGATCTTTGTCGCCGTTTGGCGGAGGCTATGGGATTTCGGGCCGGGGCCGCAACCTCGAAGCCGTGTCGCCGTCGCGAGAGCGGAACTGGAGCTGCCGCACGATGCGGTCAGCAATCTCGCCAGGCGACCCGTCGACGTCGATGACGATCGGTCTTTCGTCGGGCGTCGGTTCCTGAAGCGTCGCGAACTGGCTGGCCAGCAGCGCAGTTGGCATGAAGTGCTCGTGCCGCGCCGCCATGCGCCGGGCAATCAGCTCGTGCGATCCCCTGAGATAGACCAGAGCGATCTCGGACCGGTCGCCGATGATGATGTCTCGATAGGCCCGCTTCAACGCCGAGCAGGTGAGCACGCCCTTCTCGCCCCGCGCCTGCCAGCCGCCGATTTCCGCCGCGATCCTGTGCAGCCAGGGCAACCGGTCGGCGTCGGTGAGCGGCGTGCCGCCGCGCATCTTCTCGACATTCTCGGGCGGGTGAAGATCGTCGCCCTCGCGGTAGCGCCAACCGAGCGTGGCGGCGAGCAGCGCCGAGACCGTGGTCTTGCCGCAGCCCGAAACCCCCATGACGACAACGATCATCGTCTCTTCCCTTCTTGCCCGCGCACCCCTCGGTGCTAGGCTCCCGGCTCGCCGTCCCCTCCATCATCGAGCAGACCCGTGCTGTTAGAAACTCTTTTGCCCCTCGGCAAGGTCGATCCCGGTCTTCGTGCGCCGGAGGTGCCCTTCGACCTGCACAGCATCGGCGAGAACGCGCGCCTGCTGGAAGACATCGGCTACGACGGCCTGGTCGTCGAGGAGACCAAGGACGATCCGTTCATCGTCATGGCGCTGGCGGCCCAGGCGACACACAAATTGAAGATCGGCACCTCCGTCGCCATCGCCTTTCCCCGCAGCCCCACGGTCACGGCGCTGAGCGCCTGGACCTTGCAGAAGCTGTCGCGCGGCCGCTTCACCCTGGGCCTCGGCACCCAGGTGAAGGCGCATATCGAGCGCCGCTTCGGCATGCCGTGGACGCCGGCCGGACCCTGGATGCGCGAGTATGTCCATGCCGTGCGGGCGGTGTGGGACCATTGGCAGAGCGGCGCGCCGCTTGACGTCAAAGGCCCCCACTACAACATCAATCTCATGGTGCCGCTGTTCAATCCCGGCCCGATCGAGCATCCGCACATTCCGATCCAGATCGCAGCTGTCAATTCGGTGATGTGCCAGGTCGTGGGCGAAGTGGCCGACGGCATCCGGCCGCATCCGGTCTGCACGCCCTCCTACATCGAGAAGGTGATGATGCCGGCGGTCCGCGCCGGCGCCGCCAAGACCGGCCGCTCGCTAAAAGGGTTCCAGATCGGCATGAAGCCGCTGGTGGCCACCGCCGCCAACGAAGCGGAGCTGGCCCCCAAGGTGCGCGACGCAAGGGCACGTATCGCCTTCTACGCCTCGACGCCGCAATACCGTGCCGCCTTCGACCATCTCGGCCTCGGCGACCTCGCCGACCGGCTAAAACTGCTGTCGCGGGCGCAGCGCTGGGAAGAGCTGCCGCAGCATATCGATGACGATATCCTCAATACCTTCGTCACCATCGGCACCTACGACACGATCGGCCGCCAGCTTTGCGAGCGCTACGGCAAGGTCGTCACCCACTGCGAGTTCTCGATCGCGGTCAAGGACGACGCCGACCGGGAAATCCTGCGCGGCCTCGCAAAAGACATCCAATCCGACGGAGCCAAACCATGAAGCTGGGACGCCTGGGAGTCTGGTACTCGAC
>JAUXRT010000741.1 GCA_030681635.1 Reyranella sp. | reverse complement strand
GGGTCAAGACGGTCGACGTGCACGCCCATTGCTGCGTGCCGGCGGCGATGGCGGTGATCAAGTCGCCGCTCGAGGCACCGGGCCTGCTGATGGACGACACCAGCACGCGCATTGCCGCGATGGATGCCCAAGGCATCGTCGTCGAGGCGCTCAGCATCAATCCCTACTGGTACCGCGCCGGCCGCGATGCCGCGGCGGAGCTGATCAGCATCCAGAACGAGACCCTGGTCGAGTTCTGCGCCGCCAACCCCGAGCGCTTCGTGGCCTACGCCACCGCGGCGCTCCAGCATCCCGACCTCGCAGCGGAACAGGTCGAACATGCGGTGAAGAAGCTCGGCTTCCGCGGCGTCAGCGTCGGCGGCAGCGTCGCCGGCGAAGAACTGGCCAACCCGAAGTTCCATCCGTTCTGGAAGAAGTGCGAGGAACTTGGTGTCCTCGTCTTCCTGCATCCCACCGGGACGCGCGAGCTGGAGCCGAGCGGCCGGCTGGGCGGCAGCGGCCTGCTCACCAACACGATCGGCAATCCGTTGGAGACCACGCTCGCCCTGTCGCACCTCATCTTCGAGGGCACGCTCGACCGCTTTCCCGGGCTGAAAATCTGCGCGGCCCACGGCGGCGGCTTTCTGCCGTCCTACGCCAACCGCTCCGACGCGGTGATCCGGACTTTCCCCAACCGCGTCGGTCCGCTGCCGAAGAAGAACCCGACGGCCTATCTCCGGGACGGCCAGCTTTTCTTCGACACGATCGTGTTCACGCCCGAAGCGCTGCGCCACCTGATCGCGGAGACCGGCGCCGGCCAGATCATGATCGGGACCGACTATCCGTTCCCGTGGACCAGCACCGAGGTCGACCTCGTGCTGAACACACCCGGCCTCAGCGACGATGAACGTATCGCCATCCTGGGCGGCACCGCAGCCCGGCTGCTGGGCATCAAGCCCTAGGCAGACGCTCCCGCCTCAGAGGTGCTGGAGCACGTTGTCGGTGCCGATGATGTGGCGGCCGACCATATCGATGTGCGGCAGCATCGCCTGCAGATGCTGGCTGGCGCTCATGGCGTCGCGAAAGCGGCGTTCGAAGGGCATCGAATTCAGGATCGCGGTGGTGCCGGCGGCGCGATACGACGCAATCGAAACCTCGGTCGCCTCGTTCATGCCGTGGGTGGTGGCGAGCCGCAGCCGCATCCGCAGGTCAACGTCGAGCTTTCCCGCCGCGGCCGCGTCGTAGACCTGGTTTACCGCCTCATGCAGGAAAGCACGGGCGGCCGAGAGCCTGGCCTCGAGCTGGCCGATCTCGCGCTGCACGGCGTTGTTGAGGGCCATCGCGTTGCTCGAGGAGCGGCTGTGCTTGCCGCCGCGCGCGAGGTCGACATAGGCCTCGAGCAACCGCCGCGCGATACCCAGGGTCACGCCGCAGAAGCCGGTGGCGTAGAGCGGCGTCGACGTGATGGTGTAGATCGGCCCACTCTCCCGTCGCTCCTGCAGCGCGTCGCGCGCCGGTGCCCGCTCGTCCGGCACGAAGAGGTCTTCGAGCGTATAGGTATCGCTGCCGGTGCCCCTGAGGCCAAGCACATGCCAGTCGTCGGTGATCCTGGCATCCTTGCGAAGGAACACGAAGCTGCGATCGTCCGGCCGGCCATAGCGCATGTGCGGTGTGCCGTCAGGATTCTGTACCGCGCTATGGGCGCCGAGCCACCGCGTATGGCGGCCGCCACTGGCGAAACTCCAGGTTCCACTGAGGTGATATCCATCTTCCACGCGCAGCGCCTTGCTCTTGCTGTGCTTTGCCCCCCAGGCGAGACCTTCGCGGGCGTTGCCGAACACAGAGGCCGCGGCTTCGTGCGGCATGGCGGCGGCGGACGTGGCCGAGGAGACGTTGGACTGGTTGATGAACCAGCCGACGCTGGCATCGGCCCAGGCAAGCGCCTCGGTGGTCTTGCAGTACTCCAGGAGATGGATTTCCTGCCCGCCGAGGCTTTTAGGTAGCAGCAGACGCAGCATGTCCTGACCGATCAGCGCCTCGACCACCTCGGGCGTCAGCTCGCGACGGCGGTCCATTTCGGCGCCGTGCTCGTCCAGCAGCGGTTGCAGGGCGCGGGCCCGCTCCGAAACGCTGCCGGCAATCGCCGGCTGAACGCGGGTATCCATGAAGATGCCCCTTCCCTAAGCTGAAACCCGGGCCAACGGCAGCGCGAGGCCCGCAACGTCGACGCGCGTGCGGAAGATACTGCCACAATTCTCGTGCGGGCCGCCGCGCGAACCGGTGACGACATAGAGATCGCGCAGATCGTCGCCGCCGAAACAGACGCTGGTGACCATCGGCAGCGGCACCGCGAGATCGTGCCGATGCGTGCCATCGGCGTTGAAGACGGCAACGCGGCCGCCGTGCGCGTCGGCCACCCAGACCGAACCGTCGCTCGCCACCTTCAGTCCGTCGGGCACGGCGCTCTGCCCGTCGCCCAACGTCGCGAAGGTCCGCCACGGGCCGACGCTGCCATCCGGCATCACGTCGTAGACGCGCACCAGGCCGGCGCGGGCGTCGCTGTGGTAGAGGCGGCTGCCGTCAGGCGAGAAGCCGAGGCCGTTGGTGAGCAGGATGCCGTCGGACAAGGTACGCATCGTGCCGTCGAGATCGATGACATGCAGGTGTCCGGGCCGGGGCGCCTCGCCACCGAACACCTTGTAGGCGAGCGAGCCGACATAGATACGGCCGACCTTGTCCGTGGTGAGATCGTTGAAGCCGGTGGCGCCGGGGATGGCGTCGAGCGCCAGCAGGGTGCGCGAGGAGCCGTCGGCCAGCGACACGCAGGCGATGTCGCGTCCACCCACCACCAGCCCGCCGTGCTCGTGCAGCGCCATGCCGCCGATGCCGCGCCGCTTGGGAATCGTCGGCTTTATCTTGCCGTCGAGGTCCAGCAGATCGACGCCGCCGTTGACGACGTCGCTGAAGTAGAGACCGCGGGCCGGATCCCAGATGGGCCCTTCGATCAGGCCGTAGCCGGTGGCGATTTGCTGCATAAGCCCTCTTTCGATCGATCTCCTCCAGCATCGCACGGACTGCCGACAGATGCGCGCCCGTGATGCGAAACACGTTTTTGTCGTGCGTCGGCGCATGGGCAATTGCCAAGTGGTGCAATCGATGGGCTCAATTGGCCCCTAGCGGCCGGCAGTGCCGCGGAGGAAATGCACCATGATCACCAAATTCGACAGCTCCTACGTGGGCTCCGTCGACCTGGAAAATCCCGGCTACAGCGGCACGCCGATCAACGATCGCCATTACCCGAACGAGGAACTGGCCGGCGTCCTGCACAAGGCGGTGGCCTACGCCAAGAAGATGGATGGTCTCGGCTACGACACCTTCTGGATGGCCGAGCATCATTTCCAGCCCGAGGGCACAGAGTGCATCCCGAACCTCCTGATGATGGCGCTGCATCTCACCAACGTGACCAAGAAGCTCCGGATCGGCTGCGGCTTCAACGTGGTGCCGATGTGGCATCCGCTGCGCCTCGCCGAGGACTATGCAATGGCCGACGTGCTGAGCGGTGGGCGGGTCATCTTCGGCGTCGCGCGCGGCTACCACACGCGCGAGGTCGAGAGTTTCGGCGCGCCGCTCACCGACCAGGCGGCCAACCGGGAGATGTTCGAGGAAGGCTGCGACGTCATCTTCAAGGCCTTCAACGAGGAGAAGTTCTCGCACAAGGGCACCTACTACACGATCCCGCCCGAAGTGCCCTATCGCGGCTATACGCTGAAGGACATCACGCTGGTGCCGCGCCCGCTACGCCGGCCGGTGGAATGCTGGCAGCCGATCCAGAGCGGCTCCGACCGCGCCTTCGACTTCATGGCCAAGCACGGCATCTCCGGCGTGATCGGCGGCGGCTCGGCCGAAGGCGGCGCCGTGGACAAGCACATGACCGCCTTCCAGGCCGCCTATGCCCGCCGCGGCA
>JAUXRT010000739.1 GCA_030681635.1 Reyranella sp. | reverse complement strand
TCACCGAGATCCTGCCGGCGGCGAAGTTCTATCCCGCCGAGGACTATCACCAGGACTACTATCGCAAGAACCCGACGAGCTACACCTACTACCGCTGGAACTGCGGCCGCGACCGCCGGCTGGAGCGGCTGTGGGGTCCTGCACCCAAGTCGTAGATCAGCGCGGCTTCTTAGGGCGCTTGCGGCGGGCCATCATGTTCAGCCCTTCGATCAGTGCCGAGAACGCCATGGCGGCGTAGATGTAGCCCTTGGGGATCTTCACACCCATGCCTTCGGCCAGCAGCGTGCCGCCGATCATCAGCAGGAAGCCCAGTGCCAGCATGACGATGGTCGGGTTGTTGCCGATGAATCGCGCCAGCGGATCGGCTGCGAGCAGCATCAGAACGACGGCCGACACGACGGCGATGACCATGATCGGAAGATCGTCGGTCATGCCGACCGCGGTGATGATGCTGTCGAGCGAGAACACGAGGTCGAGCACCAGGATCTGGCCGATGGCGCCCGCCACCGTCATGCCTGCCACACCTGAAGCCGTCGGCGCGCCGGGATGCTCGCCGGCGACATTGGCGTGGATCTCGTTGGTCGCCTTCCAGATCAGGAACAGGCCGCCCGCAATCAGGATCAGGTCGCGCCACGAGAAGCCGTGGTTGAACAAGGTGAACAGCGGTTGCGTCAACTGAACGATGAACGCCACCGTGCCGAGCAGGGCGAGCCGCATGACGACCGCCATGCCGATGCCGAGGCGGCGCGCGTTCGACCGCTTCTCTTCGGGAAGCTTATTGGTGAGGATGGAGATGAAGATCAGGTTGTCGATGCCGAGCACGACTTCCATGACGATCAGCGTGGCCAATGCGGCCCAGGCATGGGGGTCGCGGGCGAGGGCAAGGAGTTCTTCGATCATCCCTGCAGCATAGGTCATCGCTGCCTCCCGCCAAGAGTCCTTTCCTTTACGGCCCCCAGCCGCTAAGCCCGCTGCCGATGTCGCCCACCCCCACGCGTGCGCCCACCCTGGCCATTGCGCTTCTGTCGCTGGCGGCCTTCGCCTCGGCCGCCAACATGCGCGTGACCGACCCGCTGCTGGTCCAGCTCGCCGCCGAATTCGGCACCACGGTCGGCGGCGCCTCGATCGTGGCCACTGCCTTTTTATTCGCCAACGGCGTTTTCGTGCTGGTCCACGGCCCGTTCGGCGACCGCTACGGCAAGATGCCGGTGGTGACCATCGCCTGCATCGGCGCGGCGGCCTGCTGCGTGCTGAGCGCGCTGGCGGCGTCCCTGGGCATGCTCACGCTGGTGCGCTTCCTGACCGGTGTCGCGAGTTCGGCCATCATCCCGCTCGCCATCGCCTGGGTGGGCGACAATGTGAGCTATGAGCGGCGCCAGGCCATGCTCGCCCGCTTCCTCACCGGCCAGACGCTGGGCCTGATGACGGGCGCGGCGCTGGGCGGCGCGATCGGCGACTGGCTGGGCTGGCGCTCGGTGTTCTGGGTGCTGGCCGCCATCTATGTCGTGGCCGGCGCCGCGCTGATCGTCGTCATACGCCTCAGGCCCGACCTCGCCCGGCCAAGCGCGCGCGCCGAGGGCTCGATGGTGGGCCAGATGCTGCGCGTGCTGCGCCGGCCGTGGGCACTCACCGTCATCCTCGTGGTGGCGCTGGAGGGCGGCGTGTTCTGGGGCGCCTTCACCTTCGTCGGCGCCGATCTTCATCAGCGCTTCGGCCTGGGCTTCGCCGCCATCGGCCTCGCGGTCGCGGCCTTCGGCGCCGGCGGATTCATGTATGTGATGGTAGCGCACCACCTCGTGCGCCTGCTGGGCGAGCGCGGCCTTTGCCTATGGGGCGGCACGGGCCTTGGCCTCGCCTTCGCCGGCATGGCGCTGGCGCCATCGGCCGAAGTCGAGTTCGCCGCCATCGTGGTGTCGGGCGTGTCGTTCTACATGTTCCACAACACGCTGCAGACCCACGGCACGCAGATGGCGCCCGAGGCACGCGGCGCCGGCATGGCGCTGTTCGCCCTCTGCCTGTTCCTCGGCCAGGCAGCGGGCGTGCCGATCGCCGCCCCCATCGTCGACCGCTGGGGCGCGCCGCCGGTGTTCTGGGCGGCCGCGATCGTCCTGCCGCTGCTGGCCTTCTGGTTCGCGCACGCCATCCGGCGGCGCGTCAATCCCTAGATAGGGGCGCCTTAGTTCTCGGGCGACACCCGGAATTCGTAGGGCTGCTCGAGCAGCTTCGACTCCTCCGCCGTGAGCACGATCTCGGTCGATTTGGCCGCCGAGGTGAGCTGGTCGAGGTCAGTGGCGCCGATGATGGGCGCGCCCATGTAGGATTTGTGCAGCAGCCAGGCCAGCGCCACCTGGGCCGGCGTCGCGCCCTTCTCCTTGGCGATCTTCTTCAGGCGCTTCACGATCTCCCAGTCGCTGTCGCGATAGGTACCATCCTTCACCACCGTGTCGTTCTTCGAGCGTTCGGTCGAGCCGCCGCCATCCTTGCTGCGGTTGCCGGCCAGGAAGCCGCGCGCCAGCGGCGAATAAGGGATGAGGCCGACGCCCTGCTCGTCGCACAGCCGGTTCATCTCACGCTCTTCCTCGCGCTGGATGAGGTTGTAGAGGTTCTGCATGGCGATCGGCCGGGCATAGCCCTTCCAGTCGGCGATCATCACCATCTGGGCGAATTTGTACGCCGGCATGGTCGAGCCGCCGATGTAGCGGACCTTGCCCGAGCGCACGATCTGGTCGAGCGAGTACATCGTCTCTTCCATCGGCGTGTGCGGATCGAGCCGATGGACCTGGTAGACGTCGATATAGTCGGTCTGCAGGCGCTTCAGCTGCTCGTCGACCGCGGCCATCAGATGCTTGCGACCGGTGCCCTGATCGTTGGCCACCGGGCTCATGCGGATGCCGACCTTGGTCGACAGCACGAATTCCTCGCGCTTCGCCATCTTCATGAGCGTGGCGCCCATGATCTCCTCGGACCGGCCGGCGTTGTAGGCGTCGGCGGTGTCGAAGAAGGTGATGCCGACATCGAGCGCGCGCTTGAAGTAGGCCGGCGCCTCGGCCTCGTCGAACTTGCCCCAGCCGCGGCGCCCCTTGGCGCCCCACGAATTGCCGCCGAGGCAGATCCTGCTCACGATCAGACCCGAGCGACCGAGCGGTCCGTACTTCATAAAAAGTCCCCCTTGATGGCGCGAGCCCAGGCCGCCACCTTAGCAGGATGAAAGTCCTGATCGAATACTGCGCTGCTTGAGGTTATAGGCCGCAGGCCCTCCGTGTGAGGGATCGTCTCCAGAAGATGGGTGCCGCCGACGTTGAGCTACGCTCCGGCAAATCCGGCCAGTTCGACGTCGTCGTCGACGGCACGCTCAAATATACCCGCGGCACGACTGGCCGCTTTCCGACCGACAACGAGATCGACGAGTTGGCTGGCGGCTAGCGTAAGCGCCTCGCCCTTCGAGACGGCCCTTCGGGCCTCCTCAGGGTGAGGTGCGCACTTCAATCACCGCCTCATGCTGAGGAGCGCCCGCAGGGCGCGTCTCGAAGCATGGGCACCCGCCAGGTCTTAGCCCAGCACTTCCTTGTTCACGCAATGGGCGGCGTTGGGACGGCCATCGAAGACGCTCAGGATGTTTTCGATGGCGGTCACTGCCATGCGGTCGCTCGCTTCCTTGGTGACGCCGGCCATGTGCGGGCTGAAGATCACGTTCTCCAGGCCGAACAGCTTGTTGCTGGGATCCGGCGGCTCCTTGTCGAGCACGTCGAGGCCGGCGCCGCGCAGCTTGCCGGTGGACAGCGCCTTGTAGAGCGCGTCCTCGTTGATGATGCCGCCGCGCGCGGTGTTCACCAGGAAGGCGTCGGGCTTCATCAGCGCCAAGGTCTCGGTGTTGAACATGTCGATCGTCTCGGGCGCCTTGGGGCAATGCACCGAGACGAAGTCGACCTTGGGCAGGATCGCCTTGAGATCGGTCACCTTGGTCGCGCCCGCCTTCTTGATCTCGGCTTCGGAGATATTGGGGTCGAGCACGAAGACGTCCATCTCGAAGGCGACACAGCGCTTCACGGTGCGCGAGCCGATGCGGCCCATGCCGACCACCAGGATTGACTTGCCGGAAAGATCGGCCGGCAGGTCGGCCAGCCTCTGCCCCCAGCCGCCCTCGCGCACGAAGCGGTCGTACTTCTTCACCAGGCGGGCCGAGGCCAGCAGCATGTACATCGCATGCTCGGCCACCGACACGGAATTGGCGATGCCCGTGGTCATGAGCGGGATCTTGCGCTTGTTGAGCGCTGGCACCTCGACGGCGTCGAAGCCGACACCGAGGCGGGCCACCACCATCATCTCCGGCGCGGCGGTGAGCTCGGCCTGACGGAACGGCGTGCCGCCCAGGGTCACGGCGTGGGCGTCCTTGAGCTTGGGGTGCAGTGAGGGAACCGTGTCGTCGGCCAGGATCTCGAAATCGACGTCGTCGCGCGTCTTGAGCACGTCGAGGCCCGCCTGCGGCATGCGGCCGACGATCAGGACTTTCTTGCGATTCTTGCCGGTATTTGGGCCCGTGGTCATCGTTTCCCCTGCTTTTCTAGGTCGAACTGGGGCGATCCTAGAGCCCGGCTCGACCCGAGGCTAGGGGAGGTAGGAAAGCGGGAGCCGCGTGGTGGACTTGATCTCCTCCATGGCGAACATGGAGGTGACATCGCTGAGGTCGACCTTGGCGATCAGACGCTTGTAGAAAGCGTCGTAGGCCTCGATGTCGGGCAGTGCGAGGCGGATCAGGTAGTCGATCTCGCCGCTCATGCGGTAGCAGTCGATAACCTCGGGAAACGACGCCACCGCCTTGGCGAAGCGGGCGAGCCATGGCGCGGTGTGCTGGGCGGTGCGCACCGCCACGAACACCGTGACGCCGGCGTTCACCGCCTTGCGGTCGAGCAGCGCCACGCGGGTGCGGATGATGCCGGCTTCCTGCAGTCTGTTGATGCGCCGCCAGCACGGCGTGGTCGAGAGGCCGACCCGGCGGGCGATCTCGACCAGGGGCATGTCCGAATTGTCCTGCAGGCAATCCAGTATCTTCTTGTCGAAGGAATCGAGCGATAATTTCGCGGCCATCGGCTGTCCTTTAGAATGAATTTCTCAAGTCTGGGCCAATTGAGGCAAAGGTAGCAAGCCGTTTCCCGGCGCAGCCGGTAGAATCGCCTGATGCTCCACCGCTTCACCGACCATCCCGCCAAGGTCAACGAAACCTACTTCCAGCACATGGGCGTGGCCTTCAGCTTCGGCGGCCGCATGCTGCTGGGCAGCCTCGGCTGCTTCGTGCATGGTTTCTTCCCATGGCTCTGCCTGACCCGAGGAAGCGACACGGTTCGCGCGCTGCATCACAGCATGGTGACGCATCGCGTCGCGCGGCCGGCCGAGACCGTCTCGACGACGGCCGTCACGGCGGGCGACTAGCTTCCTTCTTCCTTGCTGTCGGCCTGATCGCGGCCCTGCCGGTTGCGGCGCAGGATCGCGCGATGGTGCCCGTCACGATCGACGGTGAACAGGTGAGGCTCGCCACCATCACTTATAAGCCGCCCGGATCCGGCCCCTTCCCCACGCTGATTTTTCATCACGGCTCGACCGGCCACGGCAACGATCCCTCGATCTTCGCGCGGCCCTACGAACCCAGGACTCTCGCCCAGTGGTTCACGGCACGCGGCTGGGCCGTTGTCCTGCCGTCGCGGCGCGGCCGCGGCGGTTCGGAGGGCCGCTACGACGAAGGCTTCGCGGCCGACCGGGCGCAGGGCTACACGTGCGAACCGACGCTTTCGATCCCCGGCGCAGAACGCGCGCTGCGCGACATCGACGCCATCACACCGGTGATCTTGGCACAGCCCTTCGTCGATCGCAGCCGTGTCGCCGTCGGCGGCCAGTCGCGCGGCGGCATCCTCGCCATCGCCTGGAGCGGCCGCCAACCCGCCGTGCCACGCGCGGCGATCAACTTCGTCGGCGGCTGGATGGGTGGCCGCTGCTGGAGCGCAAGCGGCATCAACCAGAACCTGTTCAACCGCGGCGCGGCCTACGGCCAACCGTCGATCTGGCTTTACGGCAACAAGGACCCCTTCTATTCGCTCGCACACAGCCGCGGGAATTTTGCCGCTTTTGAGGCGGCCGGCGGGAAGGCCGCCTTTCACGAGTACGAACCACCGGAGGGGCTGAACGGCCACCAGATCTCCTCCGCCCCGGCACTATGGACCAGCGCACTCGAAGCCTATCTTGCTGCACGCGGCCTACCGGCGAAACCAGCGCCGTGACCGCTTGCAACCCGCCGCGCGCGACCCACGTTCTATGGAGACGTTGTAGCATCGCAGGGAGGATCGACATGGAAACACCCCTCAAGATCAGCTTTCAAGGTGGTGATACCAGCGAGGCGTTGAGCCAGTTGATCACTGGGCATGTCGAGGCACTGGAGCAATTGTACGGCCGCATGACCGCCTGCCATGTCGTGGTCAAGATTCCCGACAAGCATCACCGCACCAGCAACCTTTTCAGTGCCAACATCCATATGACGCTGCCGGGCGGCATCGACATCAACATCGATCACACGCCGCAAGCCGACGACCGCTTCGCGAACCCGCAGTTCGCCGTGAACGACGCCTTCCGGCGCGCCAAGCGGCTGCTCAAGGACCGCGCGAAGAAGCAGCGTGGCGAGGTGAAGACACTGCACGAGCGCATCGAACGCACGCTCGACCAGCCGCCGGACGCCTAGATTGGCCGCCTAGCGCCGCTTCACGCCCTTCTCGCCGAGTCGTTCGCGCAGCAGGCCGATCCGGTCGCCGCCCCAGAACAGCTCGCCGTCAAAGGTGAAAGTCGGCACGCCGAACACGCCCGACGCCTCGGCCTCCAGACGCAGCCGGTCGTGCTCGGCGCCGCCCTCGCCGGCGAGAAAATCCTCAAAGCCTTGTGGCGCGCCAGCATCGACCAGCAGCCCGGCCACCGCCTCAGGACTTTCGGGATCGAGCTCGCGTCGCCAGAAGAGGTCGAACGCCCGATCGTTGTAGCGGCGGAAGACGCCGTGCTTCTGGGCGTAGAGCATGCCGGCATTGACCGGCCGGGCATAAAAGATCTTCTTCGGTCCCATCAGCGTCAGGCCCTGCTTGTTGGCCGAGCGTCTGGCGTCCATGTAGGCGTAGCGCACGCGCCGCCAGTGGTGGGCATCGCGCTCGGCCACCGATCCCTGGAACGAGGCGATGTCGAGCGTGTAGGGCCGCCACTCCAAAGCGAGATCGTAGTCGGCCTCGAGCCCATAGGCCCACGCCTTGGCGACGAAGGCGTAGGGGCTGACGTAATCGCTCCAGAGGACGACCTTCGCGCTCACGCCCGTCCGCTCTCGCGCCGCCACATCCACCAGAAGAAGAGGCCGACCGCGGCCACGAGCAGGGCGCCGACCAACAGCAGCATGGCGGATTCCTGGACCCAGGCCACCGCCGGCACGGAAGCCGCGAGAAACACGCCCACCGCGCAGATGCGCCACACCCGTGCGTGCACGCCGGCCACGAACGTGCCCAGCGCCAGCAGAATCAGCAGGGTGAGGCTGGTGGCGTTGTCATTGACGATGCCGCGCACCTCGGGAAGGAACATCAGCCACATGGCGGCGACGAAGGCCGCCCAATGCAGCGCCTGGGTCACCGCCAGCTGCATGTGGCCCGCGCCCGTGTCGAGATGTCGCCATCCCGACACCACGCAGATCAATCCGTAGATCGGCGCCAGCGCCATCCAATAATAGTAGGTCGTGGGCCCGCGGAAGCTGGTGAGCACGAGACCGCCCACGGCGAGCGCCAGCATCGCCGCGTAGGGCAGGTCCTTGAGCAGCCAGTGCCGGGTGTCATTCGTCATCGCGCATCTTTCGCCAGCTTGGTCTCCACGACCCTCGACCACAGGGTGGCGCCCAAGGTCAGGATCTCGTCGTTGAAGTCGTAGCTGGGATTGTGCACCTCGCAGCCACCCTCGCCGCCGCCGTTGCCGATGTTGATGAAGGCGCCGGGCACTTTCTCGAGCATGTAGGAGAAATCCTCCGAGGCCATGACGTACGGGCCTTCGCGATTCATGTTGTCCTTGCCAACGATCGTCTCCGCCACGTCGGCGATGAATTTCACCGCATCCTTGTCGTTGACCAGCGGCGGGAAGGCGATGCGCACATCGGCTTTGGCGCTGCCACCCAGCGTCTTGGCGATACCAGCGGAAATCGTCTCGATGCGTTCCTTGATCAGCGCCATCGTCTCCTTGCGGAAGGCGCGGACCGTGCCGCGCAGCACCGCCTCCTGCGGGATGACATTGTAGGCGTCGCCGGAATGCATCTGCGTCACCGAGATCACCGCCGAGTCCAAGGGCGCGACGTTGCGCGACACCACGCTCTGCAGCGCCGAGATGATTTGCGTCGCGATGATCACCGGGTCGATGCCGGTCTCCGGCCGCGCGCCATGGGCGCCCTTGCCTGTGATGTGGATGTCGAACAGGCCGCCGCCCGCCATCTGCGGGCCGGAGCGGATGGCGAACTTGCCGACGTCGAGCTTGGGCCGGTTGTGCATGCCGAAGATCTGTTCGCAGGGGAACTTGTCGAACAGCCCGTCCTTGACCATGGCCTCGGCGCCACCGCGGCCTTCCTCGGCCGGCTGGAAGATGAGGTGCACGGTGCCGTCGAAGTTGCGCGTCGCCGAAAGATACTTCGCGGCGCCCAGCAGCATGGTGGTGTGGCCGTCGTGACCGCAGGCGTGCATGCGGCCCTTGTGCGTGCTGCGGTGATCGAACGTGTTGAGCTCGTCCATCGGCAGCGCGTCCATGTCGGCGCGGAGGCCAATGGCGCGCGGATTGTTGCCGACCCGGATGGTGCCGACGACGCCGGTCTTGCCGATGCCGGTCGTCACCTCGAGGCCCCACTCCTTCAGCTTCTGCGCCACGATGGTGCTGGTCCTCTCCTCCTCGAAGCCGAGTTCGGGATGGGCATGGATGTCGCGCCGGATAGCGGTGAGCTCTTGGGCGAAGGCGGCGATCTTGGGCTCGATGTTCATGGGTGTCAGGACTCCAACAGGAAGGAGGTCATTACACGCCGAAACTCCGCGCCATGCACGTTCGGATATGCATGGCCGCCGTCGGCCAGCACATAGGCCCGGGCGCCCGGGATCAGCCGCACCAGCTCCTCGGTGAAATAAAGCGGCGTCACGGTGTCGTCACGGGCGCAGATCGCCAGGCTGGGCGCCCGCACCTTCTGCAACTGCTCCTGCCGGTCGTGCGCGACGATGGCCGCGATCCGCGACAGCACGATTTCCGGCACCGGGATGGTCTCCAGGGCCTTGGCCTCGGCGGCGGCCAGGTCGGCGTCGTGGTCGCGCACCCAGGACGGCATGTTGAGCGCCAGCGCGCTCGACTTCAGGTAAGCCGCGGGCCCCAGCTCGCGCAGCATCAGGGAGCGGACCTCGAACAGGCGGCGGAAGAAGGCATCGGTCTTGGCCCAGGTCGAGCTCAACACCAGCCGGTCGATGCGGCCGGGATGGTCGATGGCCAGCACCTGGCCCATGGCGCCGCCGGTCGAATGGCCGCACCAATGGACGCGGTCGTAGCCCAGCCCCTCGATGAGCTGCAGCGCATCGTCGGCCATCTGCTCGACGCTGTAGGTGAGCCGCGACAGTGTGCTGCGCGCGGTGCCGCGATGATCGTGCACGATCACGGTGAACTGCCTGGCAAGTTCGTCGACGTTGGCGCCCCAGAAGCGGCCGTCCCCGCCCAGGCCCGCTACAAGGAACAACGGCGGTCCGCTTCCGTTCTTCTCATAATAGAGCTCGGCGCCATCACGCAGCTTGAAGAGTGGCATTTGCACGTTCCCCCGATTTCCTTAAGGTGCCGGTCCAGGGAGGAAAGCGCAGGATGAAGCGCCTGTCGATTGCAGCGATTGTCCTGCTGAGCGCCTGCACCGCCGAGCAGCCACCGCAGACGAACCTGATTCCGCGGCCCGCCGCCGACGATCCGACGCCGCAGGGCATCGCCTATCTATGCGATGGCCGCAAGGAAGTGTCGGTGGTCTATGCCAAGAATCGCGCCTCGGTGACGCTGGACGGCAGGACCTGGCGTCTGGAATACCAGCCGACCGACCAGGGCTTCCGCTACGCCGACACGAACAACGAATGGGCCGGCCGCGACGATCTCGCCACCCTGCGCGAGGCCGGTGGCGGCGCCCGGCCGCTGGCCTTCAACTGCCGGCCGACGCGGCGCGTGGCCTGAGGCCTTATCTCAGCCAGAACCGGATGCCGTAGCTCACCAGCGCGGTCACCCCGACTCCGGCCGCCCACAGGCCCACGAACCACAACAGCTGTCGAGCCCGAGGCTTCACCTCAGTGATAGCCTTCATGGCCGGTCTTGCCGCGGAACACCCAGTACGAATAGGCGGTGTAGGCGAGGATGATCGGCACCATCACCAGCACGCCCGGCAGCATGAACATCAGGCTGGCGTGCGGCGCGGCAGCATCCCAGATCGAGATGACCGACGGCACGACGTAGGGATAGAGACTGATGCCGAGGCCGGCGAGGCCCAGGGTGAACAGGGCCAGCGTCATCAGGAACGGCGTGTAGTGATGCTGGCGCCGCAGGCTCACGAAGAAGATGGCCGAGGCGATGACGACCAGCAGCGGCACCTGAGCGGTGAACAGCACCTGCGGCCAGGCGAACCAGCGCAGCCAGTAGGCGTCGCGCAGGAACGGCGTCCAGGCGCTCACCGCCGCCATGGCCAGGATCACCGCGATGCCCAGCCGGAAGGCGAGCCGGTAGCAACGCTCCTGTAGCGAGCCCTCGCTCTTCATGATCAGCCACGTGGCGCCGAGCAGCCCGTAGCCTAGGACCAGGCTGACGCCGACCAGCAGGCTGAACGGCGTCAGCCAGTCGAACCAGCCGCCGGCATAGCCGCGGTCCTGGACCGCGATCCCCTGCAGCAGCGCGCCCAGGGTGATGCCCTGTGCCAGCGTGGCGACCACCGAGCCGACATTGAAGGCCGCATCCCAGAAGGCGCGATGGCCGGGATCGCGCCAGCGGAACTCGAAGGCGACACCACGGAACACCAGGGCCAGCAGCATGGCGATGATCGGCGCGTAGAGCGCCGAAAAGATCACGCCATAGGCCAGCGGAAAGGCCGCCAGCAGGCCACCGCCACCCAGCACCAGCCAGGTCTCGTTGCCGTCCCATACCGGCGCGATGGAATTCATGGCGCTGTCGCGCTCGCGGCCGGCGGGGATCATCGGGAAGAGGATGCCGATGCCGAGATCGAAGCCATCCATCACGACATAGGCATAGATTGCAAAGGCGATGATGAAGGCGAAGAAGATGGGCAGATCGAGAGTGAACGGCATGATCAGGCCTCCCCGCCCGTCGCGATTTTTTCCGCGACCGTGGGTGACGGGGTGATGCCCGCCGCACGCACCGGCTCGCCGCGATCGGGGCCCTCCTCGCCGCGATGCGGCGGATGGCCCATCAGCTTCAGGATGTAGAAGACCCCGGCGCCAAACACGACGAAGTAGACGACGATGAACGCCAGCAGCGAGGCCGCAACCGCGGGCGCATCGAGCCGGGAGGCCGAGTCGGCGGTGCGCAACAGGCCGTGCACCGTGTAGGGCTGGCGCCCGACCTCGGTCGTCACCCAGCCGGCGATCACCGCCACGAAGCCGGCCGGCCCCATGACGAGGGCGAAGCGATGCAGCAACGGCCAGTCGTAGAGCCGGTGCCGGACGCGCGCGAGCAGACTGAGCGCCGCCAGCGCCAGCATCAGCGTCCCCATGCCGACCATGATGCGGAAGGCCCAGAAGACGATGGCCACCGGCGGCCACTCCTTGCGGTCGACCGAGTCGAGGCCTTTTAGCGGCGCGTCCCAGGAGTGCTTCAGGATCAGCGACGAGGCCTTGGGGATCTCGACCGAATAGAGCGTCTTGGCCGCGGCCTCGTCGGGCCAGCCGAACAGGACCAGCGGCGCGCCGTCGGGATAGCTCTGGAAGTGCCCTTCCATGGCCATGACCTTGACCGGCTGATGCTCGAGCGTGTTCAGCCCGTGCTGGTCGCCGGCGAAGATTTGTAGCGGCGCCACCACCGTGATCATGCCCATCGCCATCGAGAACATGACGCGCGCGCCGTCATTGGTCCGCTCACGCAGCAGGTGCCAGGCGCCGACCGCGCCCACCACCAAGGCGGTGGTGAGATAGGCGCCGAACACGGTGTGGACCAGCCGGTAGGGAAAGGACGGATTGAAGATCACCGCCAGCCAGTCGACGGGCACGAACTGGCCACCGGCATTCATGGCGAAACCGGCCGGCGTATGCATCCAGCTGTTGGCCGACAGGATCCAGAAGGCCGAGATGAAGGTGCCGACCGCGACCGCCAGCGTGGCGAC
>JAUXRT010000728.1 GCA_030681635.1 Reyranella sp. | reverse complement strand
GCTGGTCGCGGGCTTCGCCCTGATCGCCCCCCTGTTCGGCGTCGGCCTCTACGAAATGAGCCGCCGTCGCGAGCTCGGCATCGCCGCCGGCTGGACGGACGCTTTTGCGGTCGTGCGCTCCCCGGCGATCGGCGCGATCATCGTGATGGGGTTGCTGCTGCTTGCGCTTTTCTGCCTGTGGCTGTTCGCCGCTAATTTCATCTACACCGTGACACTGGGGCCCGACGCACCGGTCTCGGCCGCCGCCTTCGCCCGCGATGCCCTGACGACGCCCGAGGGCTGGACCATGGTCGGGGTCGGTACGGGCGTCGGATTCCTGTTCGCCCTCGCGGTGCTGATCATCAGCGTGGTCTCGTTCCCGCTGCTGCTCGACCGCAACGTCGGCGTCGGCACCGCCATCGCCACATCGGTCCAGGCCGTGCGCACCAATCCCGGCCCGATGGCGATGTGGGGACTGATCATCGCCGGCTCCCTGGTCCTGGGCGCGATCCCGCTGCTGGTCGGCCTCGCCATCGTGCTGCCCGTGCTGGGCCACGCGACGTGGCACCTCTATCGCAAGGTTGTGGACTAACAGGCGTTGTCATCCCGAGCGTAGCGAGGGACCCTTCAGCCTCGGGATGACAAGCCTGCGGGGGGAGAGATGTTGACCTGGACCGTGAAACAGCCGGCCGACGGCATCGTCGTCGCGCCTGATGAGCGGCTGCCGTGGCCGCAGACCGTGGCGCTCGGCATCCAGCACGTGGTGGCGATGTTCGGCGCCACGGTGCTGGGGCCGCTGCTGATGGGCTTCGATCCTAATATCGCCGTGCTGATGAGCGGTGTCGGCACGCTGATCTTCTTTGTCGCTGTCGGCGGCAAGGTGCCGAGCTACCTCGGCTCCTCCTTCGCCTTCATCTCCGTCGTGGTGGCCGCCACCGGCTATGCCGGACAGGGCGCCAACGCCAACATCGCCGTCGCGCTGGGCGGCATCGTGATCTGCGGCGCGCTCTATGCCCTGATCGGGTTCGCCGTCATGGCGACCGGGTCGGGTTGGGTCGAGCGTCTGATGCCGCCGGTGGTCACTGGCGCGGTGGTGGCGGTGATCGGCCTCAACCTCGCGGCGATCCCGGTCAAGAACATGGCGCCGACCCCGTTCGACGCCTGGATGCAGGCCGTCACCTTCCTCTCCATCGGCCTCGTCGCCGTGTTCACCCGCGGCATGACCCGCCGCCTGCTGATCCTGGTCGGGTTGATCCTGGCCACGGTCGTCTATGCGGTGCTGACCAACGGGCTGGGCTGGGGCAAGCCGGTGAGCGGCGCGCTGATCGCCAGTGCCGCCTGGTTCGGCGCACCCAACTTCACCGCCCCGATCTTCGATCCCAAGGCGATCATCCTGATCGCGCCTGTCGCCCTGATCCTGGTGGCCGAGAATCTCGGGCACCTGAAAGCCGTGGGCGCCATGACCGGCCGCAGCATGGACCCCTATATCGGCCGCGCCTTCGTGGGCGATGGCGTGGCCACCATGGTGGCGGGCGGCATCGGCGGCACCGGCGTCACGACCTACGCCGAGAATATCGGCGTGATGGCGGCCACGCGCATCTATTCGACAGCGCTGTTCGTGGTGGCCGGCCTGTTCGCCATCCTGCTGGGCTTCTCGCCCAAGTTCGGCGCGTTGATCCACACCATCCCGCTCGCCGTGATGGGCGGCGTCAGCATCGTGGTGTTCGGCCTGATCGCCATCGCCGGCGCCAAGATCTGGGTCGACAACAAGGTCGACTTCACCGACAGCCGCAACCTGATCGTGGCCGCCATCACGCTGGTGATCGGCACCGGCGACTTCACGCTGAAGTTCGGCGACTTCGCCATGGGCGGCATCGGCACCGCGACCTTCGGCGCCATCATCCTGAACGCGGTGCTGAGCTATGGGAGGAAGTGACTTTTCATCGCCGGGGGTGCGCCACTCCAGTGGCGCGGTCATGACGCGCCCCAGGAGTGGCGCGCCCCCCGCAAGGACCTACTTCGCCGCCTCGAACTCGACCAGCTCGGCGCCCTCGGGCACCTGCTCGCCGACGGCATAGCGCACGCTCTTGATCGTGCCGTCGGCAGGCGCCGCCAGCGTGTGCTCCATCTTCATGGCTTCCAGCACCAGCAGCGGCTGGCCCTTGCTCACCGTGTCGCCGGCCTTCACGCGCAGGTCGATGATCTTGCCGGGCAGCGGCGCCCGCACCGTCGCCTCGGCGGCCCCGGCCGCCTCGTACATCGAAAGGTCGAACGGATCGACCAGCCTGAGGCGCCGGCTGCTTCCGTCCGAGAACAGCGTGTAGTCGACGCCGCCGTCGTTCGCGACACGCCGCACCGCCGTCGCCACGAACGTCTCGCTGCCGAGGTCGATCGCCAGCCGGCCGTCATCGAGGCGTTTTACGCGCGCTGCCTGCGCGCCGCCGGGCAATTCGAGGCTAAAGCCACCGCCCCGCAGCCGCCGGGCGATCACCGCCACGTCGCGCTCGCCATCCTTCCAGCGCACCTCGTCATGGCCCTCGTCGAGCAGCCTGAAACCGTTCTGCTGGTCCCATGGCGAATGGGGATCGCCCGCCGTCGGCACCCTGTCCTGCCACTCGACCAGCCGCGCCAGCGTGGCGATCGCAAAGGCGCGGTCATCGGCCGGCGCCGGAGCGGGAAACAGCGTGGTGCGATGACGCTCGATGAAGCCGGTATCGATTTCACCGCCGACAAAAGCCGGATGCGAGCACAAAGCCTTCAGCAGCGCGGCATTGGTCGCCACGCCCACCACCTCGGTCTCGCCCATCAGCACGGCCATGCGCCGCATCGCCGAGGCGCGGTCGCGGTCATGCACGATCACCTTGGCGATCATCGGATCGTAGAAGGGCGTGACCGTATCGCCCTGACGCACGCCGGTATCGACCCGAACGTGTGGATTCTCCTGCGGCAGCTTCAGGTGCACGAGCGTGCCGGTCGAGGGCAGGAAATTCCGCACCGGATCCTCGGCATAGAGCCGGACTTCCACGGCGTGGCCATGGATGCGGAGCTGATCCTGCGTGAGCGGCATCCGGCCGCCCGCCGCGACGACCAGTTGCCATTCGACCAGGTCCTGGCCGGTGATGGCCTCGGTCACGGGATGCTCGACCTGGAGCCTTGTGTTCATCTCCATGAAGAAGAACGTGCCGTCCTGGTCGGCGATGAACTCGACCGTGCCCGCGCCCTCGTAGCCTATGGCCTTGGCTGCCGCGACCGCCGCCTCGCCCATCGCCTTGCGCCGTGCCGGATCCATGTCGGGGGCCGGTGCCTCCTCGATCACCTTCTGGTGGCGGCGCTGGATCGAACAGTCGCGCTCGAACAGGTAGAGACACGAGCCATGGCCGTCGGCGAAGACCTGGATCTCGATGTGGCGCGGCCGT
>JAUXRT010000726.1 GCA_030681635.1 Reyranella sp. | reverse complement strand
AGGTCACCGTCTTGCCTGAGGCCTTGTGGGTGATGACGCTGTTGGCGGCAGTAAGCTCAGTCGCCGGCACCTTGAGCTGAGCCGCGGCGGCGGCGATCAGCATCTCGCGCGCCATGGCGCCGCCTTCGCGGACATACTGGTTGCTCTCGCGGATGCCGCGGCTGCCGCCGGTCGAGAAGTTCTTCCAGACGCGGTTGCGCGCGACGTTTTCGCCCGGCGTGGGATATTCCCAGGCGACCTTGTTCCAGTCGCACTCCAACTCCTCGGCCACGAGCTGGCAAAGGCCGGTGAGTGTGCCCTGTCCCATTTCGGAGCGGGCGATACGGATCACCACCTTGTCGTCGGGATGGATGACCACCCAGGCGTTCAGTTCCTTGACGGTCTGGGCTTGCGCCGCGCCATCCTCGAAGGGGATGTGGAAGCCCAGCGAGAAGCCGCCGGCGACGGCGGCGCCGCTGACCAGGAAGCCCCGACGACGCAGAGAGGGACGACGAAGAGAGGTCTGATGGATCGTCATGATGCGTCCTCCCCTCAGGCCTTGGCCGCGGCATGGATCGCTTCACGCACCTGTTGGTAGGTGCCGCAGCGACAGATGTTGGTCATGGCCGCGTCGATGTCGGCATCGGTCGGCTTGGGCTTGGCGGCGAGCAACGCGGTTGCCGCCATCACCATGCCGCTCTGGCAGTAGCCGCATTGGGGCACGTCGACCGCCACCCAGGCGGCCTGGATCTTGTTCAGCTGGCCGCTGGCGGCGAGACCTTCGATGGTCGTGACCTTGCGATTGCCGACCGAGTTCGCGGGCACCTGGCAGGAGCGCGTCGCCCCGCCGTCGATCAGCACCCTGCAGGCGCCGCACTGGGCGATGCCGCAGCCATACTTCGTGCCGGTGAGATTGAGTTGCTCGCGCAGCACCCACAGCAGCGGCGTCCGCGGATCGGCGTTGTGATTGAGCGCCTTGCCGTTCACGTTGAGCACAGCCATCCCGATCTCCTGTTTGTTTGGAGTATGGCGGGAGCCTAGCCGAGGCGGCACGCGCCGCATAGCGACCGCACCGCCTTCACGTATGTGTGATGGATAGCCGCCTAAAGTTTGGGCGGCGGATAGTACGGCCGGTCGCCCAGCGCCTGCACCCGCGCCCAGAAGTCCGGGCCGGACGCCTTGCCAACCTCGGCGAGGTCCGCCGCCTGGCGCCACAGGCTCCAGGAGTCCGGATGCAACCTGCTCGCAGCGGCGAGTTCGCGGTCACCCTCGGCGATACGACCGTTCGTACGCAGCCAAACACCGAGGCGGAACCGCGCACGCGCCTCGGCGATCTCGGGCGTAATCTTGGGCAGCGCGGCGCGCGCGGCGTCGGCCGGCAGTGCATGCTTGCCGGTGTTCACCCACGCCCGCACGGCCTCGAGATAGGCTTGGCGGGCCGCCAGCCGCTCGGCCTGGTCCTCGGGCGTCATGGTCTTGGTCTTGAGGTCCATGCGCCGGAAATGATCGGTCGAGCCGGCGGTCTCTGGCGGGCGCACGATCCGGCCTTGCTCATCGATCCAGATCGCCTGCGGCACGTTCACGAGATTGTAGAGGTCTTCCAGGCGATGATCGGTGTCGACGAGCTGCCAGTACGAAGACTTGCCGCTTGCCTGGGCCTGCTCGATCCACGGCCGCGCATGATCGGCGCCGCGGCTTTCCTCGGCCACGGCCACTACCATGAAATTCTTGTCCTTCAGTTCGTCGTAGAGGGTCTGCCACACGGGCAAGTCAAAGCGGCAGCCTCACCAACTGGCCCAGGTGGCAAGGAAGACTTTCTTGCCCCGAAGCTGCGAGAGCGAGCGTGGCGTGCCGTCGATGTCCGGCAGGGTGAAATCGGGCGCCTGCAGACCTTCCAGTGCGGCGTTGCGCTCCTGGGCCGGCGCGCCGAGCACCCACACGTCGCGCGCCTCGCTCGTCGCCACCGGGCCGCCGAGCTTCGTCCAGAACGCCTCGACGTCGACCTCGCAGCCGCGCACCGCCGACGCCGGCATGGGCACGCAGAGTTCGGCCCGGCACATGCCCTCGGGCTTCAGTGCCCAGCCGGTCACGCGCTCGGCCTCGGCGTCCGTCATCCAGAGGCCGTCGCGGACCTTGACGTCGAAGTCGCCGGCCGGCGTGAGGACGATGGTCATTTCGGCACCGAGATCGTCACTTCCTTGGAGGTGATGAACTCGAGGAGCACCGGCACGCCCTTCTGGGTCTGTTCGATGCCGCGCTTGATGGCGGGAACGATATCCTCGACCTTGGTCACGCGCTCGCCGTAGCCGCCGAAGGCGCGGGCCATCGCGGCGTAGTCGCCGGAGATGTCGGTCGAGCGATACTTCTCGGTCGAGACCTTCATGATGTGAAGTTCGATCGCCATCGAGAAGTTGTTGAGCAGGATCGACATGATCGGAATGCGCTCGCGCACCGCGGTCTCGAAATCCATGCCGGTGAAGCCGATCGCGGCATCGCCCCAGACGTTGATGCAGAGCTTGTCCGGGCAGGCGAGCTTGGCGCCCATGGCGAGGCCGAGGCCGTAG
>JAUXRT010000724.1 GCA_030681635.1 Reyranella sp. | reverse complement strand
TCGAGCGAGTAGAACGCCATGTCCCAGGCCCGCGTGGCATTCTCGATGAAGGCGATTTCCTCAGCCTCGGCTCCGATCAGCCGGGCGACCGAGGGATAGAATCCGTTCAGTGTATCGCGTGCCCGGTCGGCGGCCTCGTAGCCGCCGATCTCGGCTTCCAGCTTCAGATGCCCCAGCGTGGCGTCGAGGGTGCGCTGGCTGGGCAGCGCGGAGCCGGCGGCATTGAGATGCAGCACATGGGCGCAGCCGGGGGTTTCGGCGCGCAGGCGGGTGATGTCCAAGGGGGCGATATCGAGGCTCACGTCAGCAATCTCCCTGCTGGATGATCTTGTTGTATGATGCTGGCCATGTCGTTGTCGGACATCGTGCGTCGTCTCATCCTGCCTAAAGCCGTGCCGGAGCCGGAGCAACTGACCATTGCTCATGCCGGCGATACCCTGCCGGTGACGTTCCTGCGCTCCGCCCGCGCCCGCCGCGCCTCGCTGCGCGTGGATTCGGCCAGGCGGCGCATCGTGCTCACCGCGCCGCTCCGCATGGCGCGCGGCACGGCGGTGGATTTCGCCCAGGCCCAGGCGGGTTGGATCGCGGCCCGCCTGAAGCGCCTGCCGGACGTAAAACCCTTCGTCGATGGCGCCGAGGTGCCGCTGTTCGGGCAGGCGCATCGTATTCGTCACCGCCAGGACCGGCGCGGCACGGTGTGGCGGGAAGGATTCGAGATCCATGTCGCGGGCCGGCTAGAACATCTGCCGCGCCGGCTGCGCGACTGGCTGACCGCCGAGCTGAAGGCCCGGCTGGTGCCGCTGGTCCACGCCAAGGCGCTGCGCGTCGAGCGGCCGGTGAAGCGCATCACCGTGCGCGACAGCCGCTCGCGCTGGGGAAGCTGCGGGCCCGACGCCACAATGTCGTTCTCGTGGCGCCTGGTGTTCGCCCCGCCCGAGGTGCTGGATTACCTGGTGGCGCACGAGGTCGCCCATCTCGTGCACCTCAATCACGGGCAGCACTTCTGGGCACTCGCCCGCACGCTCTGCGACGGGCCGATCGAAGGTCCGCAGACCTGGCTCAAGAAGAACGGCGAGGTCCTGCTGCAGTACGGCGGTTAGCCGAAGCGACCCGGATCGACACCCGCGAGGGCGTCCGCCAGCGCCTCGCCCTCCATCTGGCGCGTGATCAGCCGGCCGCTTGCCGTCGCCAGGGTCAGGCCGAGATGCTGATGGCCGTAGCTGCAATAGACGTTGGCCAGACGCGGCGCGCGGCCGATGGCGGGGCGGTAGTCGGGCAGCGTCGGCCGCTCGCCGATCCAGCGGCTTTGCTCGGCGCCACCGACGCCGGGGAAGATATCTTTTAGATGCTTGATCAGGAGATCGGCACGCTGCCATGACGGCGGCTGATGCGGTGCGGCCAGCTCGACGGTGCCGGCGATGCGCAGCCCTTCCTGCATCGGCGTGAAGAACAGGCCGCGCTCGGGGGGGCTGACCGGCAGGTCGAAGCGCATATTGTCGGGCGCCACCATCACGTGATAGCCGCGCTCCGCCACCAGCGGCGCGTTGAAGCCGAGAAGGCGCGTGAGCTCGCCCGAGGCGCGGCCGGCGGCGATGACCACGGCCTTGGCCGGCAAGGATTGATCGGTGATCTGCACCGAGGTCACGCGATGGCCGTCGCGGCCAAAGCCGCGCACGCGGCCACGCAGGATCGTGCCGCCGTCGGCGGTGAAGCGCTGGGCCAGGGTCTCGACCACGCGGTAGGGGTTGATGGTGTGGGTGCCGTTCGGATAGTGGATGCCGCGCACGATGTGCGGGCTGAGGCCGGGCGCCAGCTCGCGCGCGCGGTTGCCGTCGACGATTTCGAAGTCCGTGCCCTTGTTGGCCTGCAGGCCGCGCATCTCGTCGGTGCCGAGGAAGGCCGCCTCGCTTTCGTAGACGTAGAGCGCGCCCTTGGTCTGGAAGAGTTCACCCAGGCCCGACGCCTGGATCTCCGCCTTCCAGGCGATGTCGGCCTCGATCATCAGGGCTTTCAGGGAGTCCTTGCCCTTCTGCACCTCGGCCTTGCTGAGCGAGGCCAGGGCGAAACGCGCCATCCAGGGCAGCAGCCACGGCAGACTGGGCGTGTGGAGGGTGAGCGGCCCGGTGCGGTCGGTCAGCATCCTGGGCAGGTTCTTCAGGGTCGATGGCCGCGCCAGCGGCATCAGACTGTCGAGCGAGAGAAAGCCCGCATTGCCGAACGACGTGGCCCGGCCAGGCTCGGCGCTGTCGAGAAGGGTGACGGTATGGCCGGCACGCTGCAGGGCGCGGGCGGCTGCGGTGCCGACGATGCCGGCGCCAACGACGATAACGGGATCCTGATCGCTCATGGCCCGACGTTAGCATGACCCGTGAAGAAGGCGGGAAGGGCAGGACGATTGATTTGCTGCCGTGAATGACTATTTACGTTGCCATGTCCGCTCCTTCCCAAAATTCCCCGACACCCGGCTGGCACGCCACCACCATCCTCTCCGTCCGCAAGGGCGGGCAGGTCGTGATGGCCGGCGACGGCCAGGTCTCGATGGGCCAGACCGTCGTAAAAGCCAACGCCAGGAAGGTCCGCCGCCTCGGCAACGGCTCGATCGTGGCCGGCTTCGCCGGGGCCACGGCCGACGCCTTCACCCTGTTCGAACGTCTCGAAAGCAAGCTGGAGCGCCATCCCGGCCAGCTCCTGCGCGCCTGCATCGAGCTGGCCAAGGACTGGCGCACCGACCGCTACCTGCGCCGGCTCGAGGCGATGATGGCGGTGGCCGACAAGGACGTGTCGCTGCTGCTGTCGGGCTCGGGCGACGTCCTGGAGCCCGAGGATGGCCTCCTGGCCATCGGCTCCGGCGGCAACTATGCGCTGTCCGCGGCGCGGGCGCTGGTCGACGTCGAGGGTCTCGATGCCGAGGCGGTGGCGCGCAAGGCGATGAAGATCGCGGCCGACATCTGCGTCTACACCAACCACAACGTCATCATCGAGAAGCTCTGAGTAGTGTAATGGGCAACGACTTTTCCCCCCGCGAGATCGTTTCCGAACTCGACAAGCACATTGTCGGCCAGCAGGACGCCAAGCGCGCGGTGGCGATCGCACTGCGCAACCGCTGGCGGCGCCTGCAGCTGCCCGAGGGCCTGCGTGAAGAGGTTCTGCCCAAGAACATCCTGATGATCGGCCCGACCGGTTGCGGCAAGACCGAGATCGCGCGGCGCCTGGCCAAGCTCGCCAATGCGCCGTTCCTGAAGGTCGAGGCGACCAAGTTCACCGAGGTGGGCTACGTCGGCCGCGACGTCGAGCAGATCGCGCGCGACCTGATGGAAGCCGCCATCGACATGACGCGCGAGCGGCTGCGCAAGGACGTGCGCGCCAAGGCCGAGATGGCCGCGGAAGACCGCGTGCTCGACGCGCTCTGCGGCCCCAATGCCAGCGAGGAGACGCGCCTGCGCTTCCGCCACAA
>JAUXRT010000717.1 GCA_030681635.1 Reyranella sp. | reverse complement strand
CCGAGCGCCAGGCCGATCTCTTCTGCCCGCGCCACGGTCAGCGCGACGCGCTGGCGTCGTTGCCGGTCGAAGGCCTGCGTCTCGAGGCACCGATCCTGGAAACCTTCGTGAAGCTGGGGCTGCGCCGCATCGGCGATCTCTATCCCCTGCCGCGCGCGCCGCTCGCCCGGCGCTTCGGCGACCTGCCGCTCACCCGCCTCGACCAGGCGCTGGGTGCCCGCGACGAGGTGCTCGAGCCGCGCCGGCCCGTGCCCGCCTTCCGCACGCGGCTCGCCTTCGCAGAACCGATCGGCCGCTCCGAGGACATCGCCGCCGCCACCAGCCGCCTGCTGGCCGCCCTCTGCCGGCAGTTCGAACAGGCGGGCGTCGGTGCGCGCAGGCTGGAAATCGCCCTCTACCGCGTCGACGGCTCGGTCGACCGCACCGCGATCGGCACCAGCCGGCCCAACCGCGACAACCCGAAGCTGATGAAGCTGTTCGAGGAGAAGCTCGGCGAACTCGATCCCGGCTTCGGTGTCGAGTTGATGATCCTGGCCGCCCCCGAGGTCGAGGCCTGGAGCGGCACGCAGGACGCGCTGCCCGAGGCCGGTGCGCTCGCGCTCTCGCTGGGCTCCGACGGCACGATCGATCTCGCCGACCGGCTGGCACTGCGGCTGGGGGCGGAGAACGTGGTGCGGCTGCTGCCGCGCGACAGCCACCTGCCCGAGCGCGTGCAGGTCACGACCAACGTCTCGTCCAAGCCCGCCGCCGATGGCGCCTGGCGACGCCTGGCCACCCTCAAGGGCGCGCGGCCGACGCGGCTGCTGCAGCGGCCCGAGCCGGTCGAAGTCACGGCGTTCGTGCCGGATGATCCGCCGTCGGTCTTCCACTGGCATCGGCACGCCCATCGGATCGTGCGCGCCGACGGGCCGGAACGGATCGCCGACGAATGGTGGCGGCCGCGGCCCGACGGCAGCCGGCCTCCCGCCAGCACACTGCCGCCGGTGCGTGATTACTACCGTGTCGAGGACGATGACGGCGGCCGTTTCTGGCTGTTCCGCGATGGGCCCTACAGGCTCGCCGCCAACGGCCAGCCGACGGCGCGCTGGTTCCTCCACGGTTTCTGCGCCTAGGGGAAGATTGAGGGGAAAACGAGGGGGAAGATGAAGAAGTACAAGAACACCCTGACCATTCGCGGGCTCGACGACAGGATCATCGAGCGCCTGAAGGCGCGCGCCCGCACCAAGGGCCGCTCGCTGGAAGCCGACCTGCGCGACCTGCTGACCCACACCTCGCGCCAGCCGCTGGTGATCGATGCGCTGGCCGAGGCCGACCGCATCGCCGCCATGACCTCAGGTGACCGATGATCGTCGTCGTCGATCCCGGCGTCGCCATAAAATGGTTCGTCGAGGAGCCGCTGCGCCCGCAGGCGCGTTCGCTGCTGGTCAACCGCCGCGAGCTGATCGCCCCCGATATCCTGATCGCGGGCGTGGCCGACCTCGCCTGGAGGAAAGCGGCAAGCGGCGAAATCGTGGCTGAGCAGGCGACTTCCATTGTCCGCAACATCGCCTTGCCGGCCTTCATCTCCGCCTTCATCGAATCGCCCCGGCTGCGCAACCGCGCCTTCGCGCTGGCGCTGCAATGCGGCTGGCCGGTGCATGACTGCTTCTATGCCGCTTGTGCCGAAGCAGCCTCGGCGCCGCTGATCAGCGCCGACGAGACTTTCCTGCAGGCGATGCGGGCCGAAGGCGTGGCGCTCCGCGGCGTGCCGCTGGCGCGCATCCACGAGCTCGACGCCGCGTGACGCCATGGACTATGCCGAGCTTCAGGTCACGACCAACTACAGCTTCCTGCGCAGCGGCTCGCACCCCAAGGAGCTGGTCGAGCGGGCGATAGAGCTCGGCCACACCGCCATCGGCATCACGGATCGCAACACCCTGGCGGGCGTGGTGCGGGCCTTTGCAGCATCGTGCGGTGGGAGGAAGAGCAATCCGGACAAGATCAAACTGTTGGTCGGCTCCCGCCTCGAAACGCGTGATGGCTATTCCCTGCTCGCCTATCCGACCGATCTCGAAGCCTACAAGCGTTTGTCGCGTCTGCTGACGGCGGGGAACCGCCGCGCTGCCAAGGGTGAATGCGATCTTACCTTCGACGATCTCGCGGCCCACGCCGACGGCATTCTTGCCATCGTCCTGCCGCCGCGCCGGCCCGACGATCCGGCCTTCCGCGAACGCCTGCGCGCACTCGCCCGCCTGTTCGGCGATCGCTGCTATCTCGCCGGCACCATGCTGTTCCGCGGCGACGATGCGCGCCGACTCGCCCAGCTCGACAATCTCGCGGCAGAAATGAAGGTCGGTTTCGTCGCCACCAACGACGTGCACTACCACGTGCCCGAGCGCCGGGCGCTGCAGGATGTGGTCACCGCCATCCGGCTCGGCTGCACCGTCGACGAGCTGGGCTTGCGCCGCTTCGCCAGCGCTGAGCGCCACCTCAAGGAACCCAAGGAGATGGTGCGCCTCTTCCGCCGCCACCCGCGCGCCATCGCCGCCACGCAGGAGATCGTGAAACGCTGCAACTTCTCGCTGCGGGATCTTACGTACCAGTATCCGATTTTGTATGAGGGCGGCGAGACTCCAATGAATAAGCTCACCCGCCTCACGCGGGAGGGTGCTGAATGGCGCTACCCCGAAGGCATTCCGGACAAGGTGGCCAGAACGATCCAGCATGAACTGGAACTCATCAAGCACAAGGGCATCGCCCCTTACTTCCTGACGGTGCATGAGATCGTCAAGTTTGCCCGAAGTCAGGAGATCCTTTGCCAGGGTCGCGGATCGGCCGCCAACTCTGCTGTCTGCTATTGCCTCGGCATCACGTCGGTGAATCCCGACAAGGTCGAGGTCCTTTTCGAACGCTTCCTGTCGAACGCGCGCGACGAGCCGCCCGACATCGACGTCGATTTCGAACACGAGCGCCGCGAGGAAGTGATCCAGTGGATTTACGCGGAAAAGGGCCGCACGCGGGCCGCCCTCGCCGCCACGGTGATCTCCTTCAGGAGCCGCAGCGCCATCCGCGAAGTCGGAAAGGTCCTCGGCCTCTCGCCCGACACGGTGGGCGTGATGGCCGATTCGGTCTGGGGCATGGGCTCGAGCGGGGTCAAGGTCGATCATGTCCGCGAGGCCGGCCTCGATCCCACTGATCCGCGCCTCATTCTGGCGCTCGAACTGTCATCGGCTCTCTGCGGCTTTCCGCGTCACCTCTCTCAGCATGTCGGCGGCTTCGTCCTGACGGAGGAACGTCTCGACGAGCTGGTGCCGATCCAGAACGCCGCCATGGAAGATCGCACCGTCGTCGAGTGGGACAAGGACGACCTTGATGTACTCGGCATCTACAAGGTCGACGTGCTCGCGCTCGGCATGCTGACGGCGCTGCGGAAAAGCTTCGCCCTGATCGAGAAACACTACGGCGAGAAACTGGCGCTCGGTATGGATGACGAGGATTCAGCGGTCTACGACATGCTCTGCCGGGGCGAATCGATCGGCGTGTTCCAGGTCGAAAGCCGGGCACAGATGTCGATGCTGCCGCGCCTCAGGCCTCGCGAATATTACGATCTCGTCGTCGAAGTGGCGATCGTGCGGCCAGGCCCTATCCAGGGCGGGATGGTGCACCCCTATCTGCGGCGGCGCGACGGATTGGAAAAAGTCGATTACCCCAAGAAAGAGCTCGAAGATGTCCTAAGTCGGACAAAGGGCGTGCCCCTGTTTCAGGAACAAGCGATGCAAATCGCCATGGTCGCGGCAAAGTTCAGCGCCGAGAAAGCTGACGAATTGCGGCGCGCCATGGCAACATTTCGCCGAAACGGGAAAATGCATACTCTCAAGAAAGACTTCATCGAAGGCATGGTGAACAACGACTATGCGCGCGACTTTGCCGAACGCTGCTTCAAGCAGATCGAGGGATTCGGCGATTACGGCTTTCCCGAAAGCCATGCCGCGAGCTTCGCCATCCTGGTCTACGATTCCTCATACGTGAAGCATTACTACCCCGAGGTCTTCGCCGCCGCCCTGCTCAACTCCCAGCCCATGGGCTTCTATGCACCGGCCCAACTCGTGCGGGATGCTCGCGACAACGGCGTCGAAGTTCGGCCACCGGACATCAATGCGAGCATCTGGGATTGCACCCTGGAGCCCAGCCAGAACAACCGTTGCGCCCTGCGCCTCGGCTTGCGCCAGGTCGCCGGCCTCTCGGAAAAAGACGCGGAACGCATGATCGAGCGCCGCACCGAGCCCTATCGTGATCCGGCCGACCTGTGGCGGCGGAGCGGCCTCAGCAAGCGCCAGATCATTGCCCTGGCCCGTGCCGACGCCTTCGCTTCGCTCGGCCTCTCGCGCCGCGACGTGCTGTGGGCGGTGCGCGGCTTCTCTGATGCGCAACTGCCGCTGCTCGACGCCCAGCCGAGATTGCGCGATCTCGAACCCACAGTCGCCCTGCCGGCCCTCACCCTGGGCGAGCAGGTCGTGGACGATTACGGCAGCTTCTCCATGTCGTTGCGCTCCCATCCGCTGGAACTGTTGCGACCGGCGCTCACGCAAAAGGGCGTGTCAGGCACCATTGTGCTTCCCGAGTCCAAAAATGGCGACATCTTCACTCTCGCCGGCCTCGTGCTGGTGCGCCAGCGGCCAGGCACCGCCTCCGGCGTGGTCTTCGTCACCATCGAGGATGAAAGCGGTATCGCCAATCTCGTGGTCTGGCCGAAGATATTCGAGGCACACCGCCGTATCGTCATGGGGTCAAGGCTGTTGGGCGTGAGGGGCCGCATCCAACGCGAAGGGCTGGTGATCCATCTCGTCGCCGAACAGCTCTGGGATTGGTCGACCGATCTCGACCGCATCGCCGACATCGACGGCACGTTCCATCTCGCCACCGGCCGCGGTGACGAAGTCCGCACCGACCCGGGCGACCGCCGCGTGGCGGTGCCCGAAGCCAACGCCACGCGCCATCGTGCGAGCAAGGGTCCGCCGGCCAAACCGGCGGCCAAGCCCGCCTATGATCCGGGCCGCATCGTCCTCGACCGGCCCAAGATTCGTATCCATAGTCGTGACTTCCACTGAGGCCACCGCCGGACTCTTGCGCAAGCTCCCGATTTTTCTCGCTGTCCTGATGCTCACCGCCGCGCCGGCCGGTGCGCAGGCCCTCGAGGATTGCCCGCACTACGCGCCGAGCACGCTCGAAGCCTGGATCGCCTCGTCCGACCTCAGGGTCACCGCCTACGCCTATACCTGCCGCATGATCAACATCGACGGGGTGCTGAGCCAGGCCAGGCGCGAGGGCATCCAGTCGAGCGATACGACGACCTGGACCGACACCTACCGCCGCACGCTCGAGCGCATCCGCGAGGCGAGCGCCGTCAACCGCCGCTGGGCCGGCCCCGAGGCCACCCGCAACCTGGCCGTCCTCACGCGCCTGGAAGTGAAGTACCGCCGGCTGGCCGAGCCCTGATCAAAGCCCGGCGTAGACGCTGCGCTCGAAATCCTCGAACGCCGCCACGGCGCGCGCGTCGTAGAACGGCAGGAGCTGCGTCGCCCACACGCCCGCCACCTTCTTCACCGGATCGATCCAGTAGTAGGAGTTGGCGAGCCCGCCCCAGGACAGGCTGCCGGCCGACCGCGCGCCGGGGAATGGCGCGGGATTGATCATGAAGGACAGGCCCCACTTCATGCCGTCGACGAAGTTCATGTCGGTGCTGCGGCCGGGGATCTGGCTCTTGAGCAGCCGGCAGGAGACGTCGCCCATGGCGTTGCGGGACATCAGCGCCACCGTTTCCGGTTTTAGCACCCGCGCACCGTCCAGCGTGCCGCCACCCATGATCATGCGGACGAAGCGGAGATAGTCGCCCACGGTGGAATAGAGCGCGCCGCCGCCCATGAACACTTCGGGTGCCTGGTTGAGCTCGTGGTCCGTGGCGGTAAAACCGCCGCCGTCCTTCCTGACGTGCACGGCCGCCTTGCGAGGCCGCATCGCCGGGCCGATCTTGAAGCCGGTGTCGGGCATCCGCAGCGGCTCGAACAGGGTTTCCTTCCTGTAGCGATCGAGCTTCATGCCGCTCGCCGCCTCGACCATCAGGCCGGCCCAGTCGATCGAGATCGAATATTCCCAGCGCTCGCCGGGCTCGGCCAGCAGCGGCGTGCTCAGCATCTCCATCGAATTGGGTTTTAGCGGCCCCTTGGCCTGGACATAGCGAAAGATGTCGGCGTCCCAGGTGTCGTAGCCCATGCCCGAGGTGTGGGTCAGCAGATGGCGCAGCGTGATCGGCTTTTTAGCCGGCCGCGTCTTCACCGTACCGTCGGCGTCGACGCTCACCAGCACCTCTTTCCGCGCGATCTCGGGCACGATATCGGCGGCCGGCGTATCGAGCCCGAACTTGCCGCGCTCCACCATCTGCATAGCGGCGGCCCCGGTGATCGCCTTGGTCATGGAAGCGATCCAGATCACGCTGTCGGACTTCAGCCCGCCCGCCGCGCCCTCGAAGATCGTCCCGTCGGCCGTCGCGGCGGCAGCCGCCACGCCCGGCACGGCGCCGGCCTCGACGGCCCGCGTCAAACTATCGGCAATGCCCATGTGCTTCCTCGTTTCCTGGCCGGGGAGACTACGACAGGCGCGTCGCCTCTTCGATCAAATCCTGCGCCGCCATGTCCAGCAGTTCGTCCTCCGCCGTGCCGCCCAGCACGCTTTCGCGGCCGATCTCCAGCAGCACCGGCACCGCCAGCGGCGAGATGCGGTCGAGCCGCCGGTAGTCGATGCGGCCCTTGGCGCGTTTCAGCAGGTCGCCCAGTCGTTTCAGATCGGCGAGCTGCCAGGCCGCGTCCTGGCGGGTGGCCCGCAGCAGGATGTGGCCGGGCTCGTGCTGGCGCAGCGTGTCGTAGATCAGGTCGGAGCTGAACGTCACCTGGCGGCGCGACTTCTCCTCGCCGGGAAACCGCCGCTCGATCAGGCCGGCGATCACCGCGACATTGCGGAACGAGCGCCGCAGCATGGTCGATTCGTCCATCCACGCTTCCAGATCGTCGCCCAGCATGTCCTCGTCGAAGAGCTGGTCGAGCTGCGCCGGGCTGGGTGGCCGCAGGCCCCAGAGGCCGAGCACATAGTCGGTGGCGACGAAGCCGAGGGGCCGCAGCCCCATGCGCTCCATGCGCCGTGTCAGCAGCATGCCCAGCGTCTGGTGCGCGTTCCGACCCTCGAAGCAATAAGCCACGATGAACTGCTTGCCGCCCCGCGGGAATCCCTCGATCAGCAGCCGGTCACTGCGCGGCAGGCCCGAGCGGATGCGCTGGATGCGCAGCCATTCGCGCACCTCGTCCGGCAGCTTGGGATGGCGCGACGGATCCTCCAGGATGCCGCGCACCCGGTCGGCCAGGAAGGTCGAGAGCGGCAGGCGGCCGCCACCATAGGCCGGCACCTTGGGGTCGCCCCCGCCGGTCGCCAGCGAACACTGCGCCATCAATTCCTTCACGCCCTCGAAGCGCAGCAGCCGGCCGGAGAAGGTGAAAGTGTCGCCCGGCACCAGCCCCTGGATGAAGGACTCCTCGACCTCGCCCAGGATCGGCCCGCGCCGCAGCTTCACCTTCAGGAGCGGCAGCTCGACAATGGTGCCGACATTCATGCGGAACTGCCGCGCGACCAGCGGCGACGCCAGCATCCAGCGCCCGCCGGGCAATTCCTTGAGTCGGTGCCAGCGGTCGTAAGCCGCCAGCGCGTAGCCGCCGGTCGCCACGAAGTCGAACGTGTCGTCGTAATCCTGGCGCGGCAGATCGCGGTAGGGTTGGGCGCGGCGGATCTCGTGGAAGAACGCCTCACGGTCGATCGGCTGGGCGCAGGCGGTGCCCACGATGTGCTGCGCCAGCACGTCCAGGCAGGGCGGTCGCGGCGGATCGCCGTCGAGTTCGCGCGCTTCGACGGCTTCCAGCGCCGCCAGCGATTCCAGAACTTCGAAGCGGTTGGCCGGCGCGATCATGGCGCGGCTGGGCTCGTCCAGCCGGTGGTTGGCGCGGCCGATCCGCTGCATCAGGCGGCTCACTCCCTTGGGCGCGCCCATCTGGATCACGAGATCGACATCGCCCCAGTCGATGCCGAGGTCGAGCGACGAGGTCGCCACCACCGCGCGCAGTTTGCCCGCCGCCATCGCCGCCTCGACCTTGCGGCGCTGCTCGACGGCCAGCGAGCCGTGATGCAGGCCGATGGCGAGGTTCTCCTCGTTGATCCGCCACAGGCCATCGAAGGCGAGTTCGGCCTGGGCGCGGGTGTTGACGAAGATGATCGAGGTCTTGTGCTGGCGGATGATGTTGTAGATCTCCGGCACCGCATGACGGCCCATGTGGCCGCCCCACGGGATGCGCTCCTGGGCATCGATGATCGTCACGACGGGTTGCGCGCCCGGTTCGCCCACCACAATCTCGACCGGCTCGTCGCGCAGCCGCAGA
>JAUXRT010000715.1 GCA_030681635.1 Reyranella sp. | reverse complement strand
CGAGACGGCCTTCGAGGAAGTGCGGACCGCCGATGTTGTTGCGGACAAGCTGAAGTCGTTTGGCCTCGAAGTTCACCGCGGCCTGGCCAAGACCGGCGTCGTGGGCGTGCTGCGCTCGGGCACCTCTAAGCGGGCGATCGGGCTGCGCGCCGACATGGACGCGCTCGACGTCCACGAGACCAACCAGTTCGATCACAAGTCGACGATCCCGGGCAAGATGCACGCCTGCGGCCATGACGGCCACACCGTGATGCTGCTGGGCGCGGCCAAGTACCTGGCTGAGACCAAGAATTTCGACGGCACCGTCTATTTCATCTTCCAGCCGGCCGAGGAGAACGAGGGCGGCGGTCGCGTCATGGTGGAAGAGGGGCTGTTCGAGAAGTTCCCGGTCGAGGGCGTCTACGGCATGCACAACATCCCGGGGATTCCGGTCGGCAAGTTCGCCGTCCGTCCCGGCCCGATGATGGCTGCCTACGACATCTTCGAGGTCGTGCTCAAGGGTGTCGGCGGCCACGGCGCCATGCCGCATCACACGATCGATCCGGTGGTTGTGGGCGCCCACATCGTGACGGCGCTGCAGTCGATCGTGGCGCGCAACGTCGATCCGATGGACACCGCCGTCGTCTCGACGACGCAGATCCACGCCGGCGACGCCTGGAATGTCATTCCGCAGGAATGCGTGCTCCGCGGCACCGTCCGGACTTTCAAGAAGCCGGTGCAGGACATGATCGAGATGAACATCGAGAAGATCTCGCGCAATGTCGCGGCCGGCTTCGGTGCCGAGGTGATCAAGTGGCGCTACGAGCGGCGCTATCCGGCGACCGTGAACAGCGTCCAGGAGACCGAGTTCGCCGCTCACGCCGCGTCGGCGCTGGTCGGCCTCGACAACGTCAACCGCAACCCGACGCCCGCCATGGGCAGCGAGGATTTCGCCTGGATGCTGCTCAAGCGCCCCGGTTGCTACATCTGGATCGGCAACGGTGACGGCGAAGGCAGCTGCATGGTCCACAACCCGGGCTACGACTTCAACGACGAGATCCTGCCGATCGGCGCCTCGTACTGGGCGACCCTGGTCGAGCAGCAACTCGCCCGCCGCGCGGTGCCGCAGGCGGCGGAATAGGCGTCGATCGTTCAGCGGCCTGTGGCTGTCGCTTTTCGATGGGGCACCCTTACGAGCATGAGCGGATAGGTCTCGCGACGATCCACGGCAAGGAGCTCGCGATCGCGCCGCCGTTTCGCCGCCTGTTGGGCGCCGAGATCGTGGTCGCCCCCGATCTTGACACTGACACGCTGGGGACATTTTCCGGCGAGGTGGCCCGGCCCGGACCCATCGTCGAGACCTGTGCGATCAAGGCCGAACTCGCCTTCCGCACCCTCGATGTCGACTGCGCGATCGCCAGCGAAGGCAGCTATGGCCCGATCGACCGCGTGCCGCTGAAGCCGGCCGGCGTGGAGGTGATGGCCTTCATCGACCGCCGCCGCGGGATCAGGATCATCGAGACCCTGGCCACCCACCGGACCAACTGGCGCCTGTTGCGCTTCAAGGCCGGCGATGCAGCCGCGCCGGCGGCGGTGACGGCGCTGGGCTTTCCCGGCAGCGGCGTCTTCGTGATCGCCAGCAGCGACGCCAGCCGGCCGATCAAGGGTCTGACGCGACTGGACGAGGTGGTGGCGGCGATCGACCAGGAAGCGAACCGCTCCGACGATGGGCTTGCGATCGTGATCGCCGACATGCGGGCACATCGCAATCCGGCGCGCATGAAGGCGCTGCGCGCGCTCTCCTGGAAGCTCGCCAGGAGATTACAGTGTCTCTGCCCGGCCTGTGGCGCCCCCGGCTTTGGCCACATCGACTCTCGGCGCGGCCTGCCCTGCGAGGCGTGCAGCGGGCCGACGCACTGGATCGATTTCGAGATCGATGGCTGCGCCGCCTGCGGCCATGCCGTCGCGCGGCCGCGCAAGGACGGGCGCAGGACCGCCTCGAAGCTCTCGTGCGCGAGCTGCCGCGCCGACTAGCCCGCGATATCCGTTGCCAGATGGAACAGGCAGTCGCCGCGCTCGCAGCGTGCGGGCACGCGCTTGCACAGCACCAGGCCGTCGCGCTTGAAGGCCAGGAGATCGGGCTCGCGCCACGGCGTGTGGTGGAAGTGGATGCGCGCGGCCGGTTGCCCCGCCTTGACCTCGGTGCCGAGGTCGACCAGCGGCTCGAACAGGCCGCTGTCGGAGGCGTAGACGTAATAGTCGTCGCCGCCGATCTCGGTCAGGCGGGTCGGCGTGCTCGCCGGAACGGGGCCCTGCAGCAGACCGACATGGGCCAGCACGCGCCGCATGCCGTCCTGCGCCACCTTCAGCGAGGCGGGCGTCACCAATCCGCCGCCGCCCAGCTCGGTGCCCATCGACACCACGCCCTGGCGGTAGGAGGCCGAGGTGAAGGTGCGGCCGCCGCCCTGTGGTGCGCCCGAGATGTAGCTGACCGGCGCGCCGAAGGCTTTCAGGAGGCCCACGACCTTCTTCATGCGCTCGGCATCGTCATGGCGGGGCGCCAGCGCGCTCGGGATGTAGGTGAGGGAACTGCCGCCGGAATGGAAGTCGAAGCTGTAGTCGAAGCCCGGCAGCAGGGCGTGCTCGATCCAGTAGGCGATCTGCTGGGTGATCGTGCCATCGGCGTCGCCGGGAAAGGAGCGGTTGAGATTGCCGTCGTCGATCGGCGAGGTCCGCTGTCCGGCCATCGCCGCGGGAAAATTGGCCGACGGCAGGATCACGAGCCGGCCCTTGATGTCCTTGGGCTCAAGGCTGCGGATCAGGTTGCCGAGCCCGATCTGGCCCTCCCATTCGTCGCCATGGTTGCCGGCCTGCATCAGGACGCTGGGACCGGCGCCGTTCTTGATGCGCACGTTCGGGATCGGGATCCAGCCATAGGCCGAGCGGTGCACCGAATGCGGCACGCGCACGAAGCCGGTGGCCTTGCCTTCGGCGGCCAGGTCGATGTCGGCCGACAGCCGGCTCATGGCCGTGAAGTCGGTGGTTGAAGCTTTGCTCATCGCTAACGCCTTTCGCTACGGGGATCGAGTGCATCCTGCAGGCCATCGCCGACGAAATTGAAGGCGATCACCGTGAGGAAGATCAGCAGGCCGGGCCACAGGGCAAGCATGGGCGCCTGCTGCAGGAGTTCCTGGGCGCCGGTCAGCATGTTGCCCCAGCTCGCCGCCGGCGGCTGGGTGCCGAGGCCGAGAAACGACAGGGTCGATTCGAACAGGATGAGGGCGCCGACCGACATGGTGGTGGCGACCACCAGCGACCCGGCGGCATTGGGCAGGATATGGCGGAACATGATGCGGCCGGGACGTGCACCGAGCGCACGGGCGGCGCGGGTGAAGTCGCGCGCCTTGAGCGACAGCGTCTCGGCCCGCACCAGCCGCGCCACGGTCGTCCAGCCGGTCAGGGCCACGATGACGACGATGCGATAGAGCGAGAAGGTCTCCGATTGGGCGATCTCGGCCGGGATGCCGATCTTGCGCGGGTCGATGGCGGCCAGGACGATCAGCAGCGGTAGCAATGGCAGCGAGATGACGCCGTCGGTGAGCCGCATCAGGAAGCCGTCGAGGCGGCCGCCGAGGTAGCCCGCCAGGACCCCGATCAGGGCGCCCAGGAAGGCCGACAGTACGGCGCCGGAGAGGCCGACCAGCAGCGACACGCGGCCGCCATCCAGCAGCCGCTGGAAGAGGTCGCGCCCAAGATCGTCGGTGCCCAGCCAGTGCTCGGCCGAAGGCGGCTCGAAGCGGCGGAAGAGGTCGGTGGCGGTCGGGTCGACGCCGCGCAGATCCGCGATCAGCGGGGCGGCAAGCGACAGCACCAGGAGAAGGGCGAGGAAGATCAGCGAAGCACGCGCGAGGCGATGGCGCGTGAGCTGGACCCAGGCGCGATGGCGCGGGCTTTCCGCGGTCATGCCGCGTCTCCCGCGATCGACACGCGCGGATCGACCCAGACATAGGCGAGGTCGGCCGCCAGGTTGCCGGCGATGGTGGCGAGCGTCGCCATCAGCAAGCCGACGAGGGCGAGATTGTAGTCGTTGTCGAGGATCGCCTGGTAGATCGCCTTGCCCATGCCGGGCCAGGCGAACATCGTCTCGGTGATCAGCGCGCCCGAAACCAGGCCACCGAACGACAGCGCCAGCACGGTGAGCACGGGCGCCAGCGCATTGGCGAAGGCGTGGCGCCACAGCACGGTGGTCTCGGAGGCGCCCTTGGCCCGGGCGGTGCGGATATAGTCCTGGCGCAGGATCTCGATCATGGCGCCGCGCATGAAGCGCGTGTAGGCGCCGAGCTGGACCAGGGTCAGCGTGACCACGGGCAGCGCCAGATGGCGGAGCTGGTCGACAAGCGCCGTCGGCCAGGGTGTGCCGGGCCGCACATCGGCCATGCCGCCTGCCGGCAGCCAGCCGAGGAACACCGCGAACAGGGTGATGAGCAGCAGCGCCAGCCAGAACGGCGGCGCTGAGATGCCGGCGAAGCACAGCAGGTTGATCAGGTAGTCGGCGCGGCTGCGCGGACGTTGGGCGGCCCAGATGCCGAGCGGCAGGGCGATTGCCGTCGCCAGTACGAAGGCGGTGCCGGCAAGCAACAGCGTGTTCAGCAGCCGCGGCCACAGCACGGCCAGCACCGGCTGACCGAAGGAGCGCGAGTAGCCGAAGTTGCCCTGCAGCGCTTGCGCCGCCCAGGCGAGGTAGCGTTCGAGCAACGGCTTGTCGAGGCCGTACATGGCCCGCAGGCGGGCCGCGTCCTCGCTGGTCATCTGCGGATCGCCGGAGATCATCATGTCGATGGGATCGCCCGGCATCAGGCCGATCAGCACGAAGACCACCAGGCTCATCAGCGCCAAGGTGATGGCCGTCTGGAAGGCCCGCGCGGCCAGGTAGCGGCTCATGCCGTCATGCCGCGACCTAGTTCTCCCAGCGCCATTGCTCGACCCACAGGGTCGAGCTGTTGAGGGTGCCGGTGGGGGTCACGCCCTTGAGCGCCTTGGGGATCACGAACGGATCGACCCGGAAGAACAGCGGCAGCGACGGCAGGTCGTCGGCCGCGAGACGCTGGATCTCGGCGAACAGGGCGCGCCGCTTGTCGATATCGAGCTCGCGCTCGGCGGCGTCGAGCGCCTTGTCCATCTCGGGGTTGGCGTAGCCGGGATAGTTCTGGCCGCTCCAGGCGTTCTCCGCCGACGGAATCTCCTTGGAATGCAGCGACGAGCGCGGCACGCCCTCGGGCCGCTGGACCCAGGCATACATGCCGAGACCGCTGTAGGTGCGGCGGCCCATCGCCTCGAAGAAGATGCGCGGCGGCTCGGCTTTTATGCGGACTTCGACGCCGACCTGACGGAGCTGGCTCTGGATCACCTGCGCCACCAGTTCGCGCACGCGGTTGCCGGCCGTGGTGCCGAGTTCGATCGAGAGCCGGTCGCCGGCGGCATTCTGGCGGACGTTGTTGCGAAGGGTGGCGAACCCGGCCTCGTCCAGCAGCTTCTTCGCGGCAGTGGGGTCGTAGCCGTACTGCCGCGCCGCCGGGCTGAACATCGGGTCGAGTTCGCTGATGCCGCCGTGCGCGATCGGCTGCTTGCCGTCGAACAGCTTCTCGGAGATCGCCTTGCGGTCGATGGCGAGCAGCAGCGCCTGGCGCACGCGCCTGTCGGCCAGCAGCTTGTTGTCGAGGTTGGCGTCGATGTGTTCCCAGATCAGCGCCGGCTTGTAGACGACGTTGTACTTGGCGCCGTGGCGCTTCTCGAAGGCGATGGCCTGGTCGAGCGAGAGGCCGAGCTCGCCCAGCACATAGTCGACACTGCCGGACAGAAGGTTGGCCTCGAGCGCTGCCGTGTTCTCGATGATCTTGACGACGATGCGCTTGAAATGCGGCTTCTGCCCGGTCCATGTCGGGTTCTGTTCCAAGGCGATGCGGCTGCCCGGCACGATCTCGACGATGCGATAGGGACCGAAGGCGAGGCCGGGGTTGGTCGAGTTGGTGTCGTAGGCCGTCTTGTTGCGGTACTCGGCCGGGTTGGCGTCAAAGATCGGCTTCTCGATGTGCGCCGGCAGCAGCAGGAAGCCGATGCTGTTGTAGTCGAAGGTGACGCGATCGATCGTCATGGTGAAGCGACGGTCGTCCTTCACGTCGAGCTTGAGGACGCGCTTATAACCTTCGGAGGAAGCCACGCCCGACAACGGGTGCTTGCCGACCTCAAGGGTGAAGGCGACGTCCTTCGACGAAACCGGGGTGCCGTCGCCCCAGCGCAGGTCGCGCAACTCGACATCGACCTCCATGCCCTTCTTGCCGCCGCCCTTGCCGTCATCCGGCAGGTCGATCACCCGCGCCTTGCCGTTTTGCAGGGTCGGCAGTTCGGTGCAGGCGAGGCAAACCAGCTTCCAGTCCGCGTCGTAGGCGGTCAGCGGCCGCGCGGTCATGTTGGCGATCAGCGACTTGGCCAGCATCGAGCTGATCAGCGGATTCCAGGTGCCCGGCGTCTGGGTCATGGCGAGCACCAGCTCGTCCTTTGCCCAGGCTCGATTACCGGCGGGCGAGGCGAGGGCGCAGATTGTGAGGAGGGCAGAAAAAATGCGGCGGATCATGTCCGCCGCACCGTAGCAAAGAGCGGGCTACCGTCCCAGCATCGACCGCGGCGCCGGCGGACGGCCGCCGTGATTGGCCGACCATTGCTCGGGCGCCTCGAGGAAGGCCCGCGTCTCGGTGAGGCCCTTCTCGTCGAAGTACTTGTGCTTCTGGGCCGCTTCCAGGGCGTCCCACCAGGTCGCGAGCGCGTGCAGCTTCACGCCGCCCGCCGCCAGCATCTCGATGCTCTGGGGGAAAATGCCATAGTGGAAGATCACGAAGCAGTCGGTGACCTTGGCTTCGGCCTTCTTCAGCGCCTCGATGAAGACCAGCTTGCTGCCGCCGTCGGTGGCGAGATCCTCGACCAGCAGCACGCGCTTGCCGGGCTTGAGGTCGCCTTCGATCTGGGCCATCCGGCCGAAGCCCTTGGGCTGCTTGCGCACGTAGATCATCGACTTCTTGGCCAATGCCGCCAGGAAGGCGGCAAACGGGATGCCGGCGGTCTCGCCGCCCGCGACCACGTCGATCTTGTTCCAGCCGATGGTCTTGTCGATCATCTTGAAGGCGTGCTGCATGATCTTGGCGCGCGCTTCCGGGAACGAGATGATTTTCCGGCAATCGATATAGACCGGGCTCGCCCGGCCCGATGTGAAGATGTACGGGTTGTCGGGGCGGCAGTGGATCGCCTCGATTTCCAGCAGCAGGCGTGCAGTATCCCGCGCTTCTGGCGTGCCGCTGGCCTTGGCCGAAATACCCTTGCCGTTCAACTTGTTGGCCGGCTTTTCCACAGGCGCGGAACCGGTCGATTTGGCTTTCTTCTTCGTCGCCATGCTGCTTTTTCCCCCCGCCGCTTGCGACAAAATGACGGCCGTGTGTTTAGCGTTCATCCACAGGACCGGCAAGAGCGGCGGCAGTGA
>JAUXRT010000707.1 GCA_030681635.1 Reyranella sp. | reverse complement strand
GGGTCAGATAGAAGGGCTCGGCGCCGATATCGATGCGGCAGTCGGCGTCCAGCCAGCGTCCGCGGCGGCGGAGGTCGGAATCAGCGGCGAGCAGGTCGGGCAGTCGGGCGAAGCGGTCGGCAGGGCTCATTCCTGAAGAATGTACTCGATCTCCGAGCCGTCGAAAGCCTTGAAAGCCGCCTTCACCCAGCGGCCGCGATCGTCGAACCACTGGTCCATGGTGATGTCGCCGGCATAGCGATAGTGCGTCGCCTCGATCGAACGCGAGGAGGTCTTGATCGTCTGCCGTCCCAGATTGGTGATCTGGACCTTGGACGGCGTGCCGTACTGGGTGTTGAGCAGCATCGACTGCTTGACCTGATCCAGGTTCCAGTGGGTCGAGGGCAGCACCGTGGACGGCAGCACCTCGACGACGGGGTCGTTGCGCTGAAGTCCCTGGTCATTCACCGAAGTACCGAAGGCGGCATCGGCGCCCTTTCGTTCGACGGCAAGCCGGTTGCCGTCGTGACGGGCACGCATCGTGAATTGCTTGCCGTTGTCGTCCGTCTTGGTGTCGATCGATTGCAGGATCGAACCGTTCCACACCTCGTTGCCGCGGTGGCTGTAGCGATAGACCGTGAGACCCAGCGCCTTGACCGCGAAATCGATCGAGGTCGCCACGGCGCGCTGCTGTCCGGTGCCCTGGAAGGCCAGGGTGTGGCTGCCGATCTGCTGGCCGTTGCGGTAGACGGCGAACGAATGGGTATTCCCATAGGGAAAGTCGTCGGACGCGATCGATGTCGCCGCCCCAGTTACGATAAGAACCGACGCAAGAACCAGCCGACGCATGTCCCGACTCCTCCTTCGATTGTACGTCGGATCGGGCCCCTGGATCACGCTACAACATCATGGTCAGACGACGCGATCATCCCGCAGCTTCTGGATAACGGCCGGCTCATAGCCAAGTTCCCGCAGTATCTGGTCGGTATGCTCACCCAGCGTCGGAGCGCGGCGGCGGATGGTGAGCGGCGTGCGGGACAATTTCACCGGCTCCTGAAGCACCGGAACCGGCTTGGCCGCTCCCGGAAAGTCCATCGGATGCATGAAATTCGCGTCCTTTACGTGCCTGTCGTCCAGCGCCTGCTGCGGCGTATAGACCGGGCCGGCCGGAATGCGATTGGCCTCCAGGGCGGCCAGCGCCTCGGCGGTCGTGCGGGCATCGCACCACTTCTGCATGATCGACGACAGCGCCTCGCCATTGTCGCCGCGGGCAAGGTCGTCCTTGAAGCGCGGGTCCTTGGCCAGCGCCTCGTCGCCCATCAGCTTGCACCAGCGCACGAACAGCGGCTGGCCGATGGTCATGGCGTAGATCCAGCCGTCCTTGCACTTGAACGTGTCCGACGGGCCGGCGGTGAAGCCGCGATTGAGGGTGGCGATGCGATTGAGGCTGAGCATCGCCTGCTCGATCAGATGGCCGTTGGTGATGTTGATGGCGGTGCGCAGCAGCGCCGTCTCGACCTTCTGGCCCTTGCCGCTCTTGGCGCGGTCGATCAGCGCGGCCAGCACGCCGACCGTGTTGAGGAGTGCCGTGCCAAAATCGACGAACGGGGCGTTCATGCGGGTCGGCACCTCGCCGTCGCCCGACAGGAACATGGCGCCGGACATTGCCTGGCCGATCGTGTCGAAGCCGACGCGCGTGGCGTAGGGGCCTTCCGAGCCGAAGGTCGAGGTCGTGGCGAGGATGATCCTGGGGTTGATGGCGGAGATGGTGTCGTAGTCGATGCCCATCTTCTGCAGGTCTTCGTAGGGCAGGTTGGCGATCACCACATCCGAGACGGCGACCAGCTTCTTCACGATTTCGCGGCCCTCGGGCTTCATCGGGTTCAGCGTCAGGCCGAGCTTGTTGCGGCCCATCTGGAGGAACATGGCGCCTTCGCCGCCCTCGACGACCGGCGTTACCCAGCGGTCCTCGCTGCCGTCGAGTTTCTCGATGCGGATGACCTCGGCGCCAAGATCGCCCAGCATCGTGCCGCAGAACGGTCCGGCGATATACCGGCCGAAGTCGAGAACGCGAATACCTTCCAGAACACCGGACATGAGCGATTGCCTCCAGCCAATATTTTCCAGGGGCCGCACGTTAGGCCGTGCGGCTGCGCCGGACCATTAGCAGAGCGACCAGTACCGTGGGAACGAGCAAGGCTGCAGCGAGTATCTCCATCTGTGCATTGCTGAGTGGCATGATGCCGCCGCCCGGCGTCGCCAGCGTGAGTCCACCCAGGACCAGCAGAATGCGCACTGGCCATTCCAGAAAGCCGACCCTCCGCAGGTCGCCGATACCGATCAGGTAACCCTGAATGCCGCCGCAGATGAAGGCGATGCCCACCAGTGCCGTGACGGCGAGATAGATCGCCTCGAAGTACGGCACGCCGCCACCGTCCGTGGCCTGCAGCACAAGCGCGGGGTTGGCGACGAAGAAGAATGGGATGAAATAGATGATGCTGCCTACCCACATCGATTCCCAGCCGGTCTTCATGGCCGGCGCCCCGGCAATGCCGGCCGCCGCGAAGGAGGCAATGGCGACCGGCGGCGTGATCGACGACAGCATTCCCCAGTAGAAGATGAACATGTGCACGGCCATCTTGTTGAGACCGAGCTTCTCGAGCGCCGGGCCGACCAGGATCGCGAGGAAGATGTAACAGGCGGTCGTGGTGAGCCCGAGGCCGAGCACGAGGCTGGTGATTGCGCACATGACGAGCAGCAACAACACGTTGCTGCCGGCGATCGTCAGCAGGTCATTGGCAAGCGATGCGATGACGCCGGTCAATGAGAAAGCGCCGATCAGCAGGCCGCAACCCGCCAGGATGCCGACCAGCTCGACGAACGTGCGGCCGTTGGCCTCGAGGAAGGCGACATACTTGCGCAGACCCCAGCGCTTCTCGCCCCAGATCTCGTTCAGCAGGACCAGCAGCATCATGCCGCCCAGCGCCGGCAGCAGGATGGCATTCATCCAGGCGTCGAACATGCCGGGCCCCGATACCGCCAGCGCCTTGGGGTAGTTCTCGCCACGCACCGTTATGAAGGCCACCACGGCCAGGGCGATCACGATGTTGATGGTGTTGGCTGCCTTCCATTTTCCGGGCTGGGACCACTGGTTCAGCACCAGCAGAAGCGCCGTGGCATAGAACGGCGCGTGGCTTTCGCGCTTGAAGTACAGCAGCATCACGATCAGCAGCCCGATGACGAAGGCGTAGTACCAGCCTTCCTTCAGCG
>JAUXRT010000696.1 GCA_030681635.1 Reyranella sp. | reverse complement strand
TATGCTATGAATTTCGATAGGCTGACGCGTGGACCGCGTCGGCCTTTTCTTTTGGGCATGACCCGCCCGCGGTACGCCCGCGGGTACGACGCAAATGAGCGTGTGGGTGCAGCCGCCACCGGTCCTGACCCGTGGACAGTCCCAAGCTTGAGCGCGTCCCAACCGAGCGCCGGATAACGCCGCCGGAACAGACACTTAACGACGCCCTGGGCACAGGGCGCGCCAGGGCCCGTGCGACCGAAGAACAAGAGAGATGCGAAAAAGCCTATGAAATAGGGCTTATCCCGAAGTCTGGCCCAACTTCGGGCACAACATTTGGCCCATTCAGGTGGGCCTAGGGCGCGGGCTGGAAGCCCGCCGCTATCGGCTCTCCGGCGTGCGGAGAGCCTCTAGAAGACCTTGTGGATCCAGCCGTGCGGATCGGCGGCGGTGCCGCGCTGGATGCCGACCAGGCTCGCCTTCAGCGCCTCGGTGTTGGCGCCCGAACCGCCGTTGCCGATGGTGAACTCGCCCTCGGGCGAGCGCACGATGCCGATCGGCGTCACGACCGCGGCGGTGCCGCAGGCGAAGGCTTCGCGCAGCCGGCCGCTGGCGGCATCGGCCTTCCACTGCTGGATGGAATAGCGCTCCTCACGGACGGCGATGCCCTTGTCCTTGGCCAGCGTGAGCAGCGAGGACCGGGTGATGCCGGGCAGGATCGTGCCGCCCAGCGGGGGCGTCACCATCGAGCCGTCGTCGAAGACGAAGAAGATGTTCATGCCGCCCAGTTCCTCCACCCAGCGCCGCTCGGCGGCGTCGAGGAACACGACCTGGTCGCAGCCATGCTTGGTTGCTTCGGCCTGGGCGATCAGGCTGGCGGCGTAGTTGCCGCCGCACTTGGCGGCACCCGTGCCGCCCGGGGCGGCGCGCGTGTAGTCCGGCGATACCCAGACCGACACCGCGGGCGCGCTGGTCTTGAAATAGGCGCCGACCGACGAGGCGATGACGATGAAGAGATAATCCGACGAAGGCTTCACGCCGAGGAAGATCTCGTTGGCGAACATGAAGGGGCGGATGTAGAGGCTGCCGTCGCCCTCCGGGATCCACTCGCGGTCGATGCTGACCAGCTGGTCGACGGCTTCGAGGAACACCTCTTCCGGTAGAACCGGCATGGCCAGCCGCTCGGCCGAGTCCTGGAAACGGCGTGCGTTCTCCTGGGGCCGGAACAGGGTCGCGCCGCCGCCAGCGGTGCGATAGGCCTTCAGCCCCTCGAAGATTTCCTGGGCGTAGTGCAGGACGGCGGCCGCCGGATCCATCGGGATCGGCGCGCGCGCCTCGACCCGTGCATCGTGCCAGCCTTCGGACTCGCTGTAGCGGATGGTCACCATGTGGTCGGAGAAGACACGGCCGAAGCCCGGGTTCTTCAGGAGCTCGGCGCGCTTGCTAGCGGCGAGCGGGGCGGGATGCGGATGGCGGACGAATTTGAGCGGCTGTGTCTTGGACATCATTTCTCTCGGATATCTATTTTCCCGACTGTAGCACAGACCATCCGGGCGCAAGCCCAGGGGGCCTTCAAAGCGGAATTCGCACGACCACGCGCAAACCGCCCAACGGCGAGGCGCCGAGCACCACGTCGCCGCCATGGCTGCGCGCCACGTCGCGGGCGATGGTGAGGCCGAGGCCGACGCCGCCGGTGTCGACGTTGCGCGATTCGTCGAGGCGGAAGAAGGCCCGGAACACGTCCTCATACTTGTCGGGCGGGATGCCGGGGCCGTCGTCGTCGATCGTGATCTCGACCGAGGTGCGGCCGCGGACCGCCTGGAGCTGGACCTTGGTGCCGTAGCGCAGCGCATTCGACACCAGGTTGGTCAGGCAGCGCTTGATGGCGAGCGCGCGCAGCTCGACGTTCATGTCACCCTGCCAGCTCACCTCGACATTGGCATTGTCGCGCCGCGCCCCTGCCGCCACGTCCTCCAGGATCTCGGAGAGGTCGACCGGGGCCGGATCCTCGTCGCCCTCGCCGCGGGCGAAGGCGAGATAGCCCTCGATCATCCGCTCCATGTCGGAGACATCGTCGGCCAGTTCCTTCGTCTCCGGCGATTCCGGCAGCATCGCCAGCGACAGCTTCATGCGGGTGAGCGGCGTCCGGAGGTCGTGGCTGACGCCGGCCAGCATCTCGGTGCGCTGCTGGGTCGAGCGGCGCAGCCGGATGCGCATGGTGTGGAAGGCGGTGGCGGCGTTGCGCACCTCGCGGGTGCCGCCGGAGAAGGCGAAATCGGGAATATCGCGGCCCTTGCCGAGCGCATCGGCGGCGACGCCGAGATGCTCGATCGGTACCAGCTCGCGACGCATGAACCAGATCGCCAACCCGAACAGCACCAGCGCCAGACCGAGCTGGGCGATCACGTAGGCGAAGCTCGAGCCGAAGGTGAGGCGCAAGTGCGGCACCAGCACGTCCATGACTTCGCCATCGTTGAGCTGGATCTCGATCAGCATCTGGCCGCCGCCGACATTGTTGTCGATGTAGAACGGCCGCTTGAGATCGGCGTCGATCGCGCCCTGGACCTCGCGTGCGGCGATGTCGAAATATTCCGGCTGCTTGAACACCGGCACGATGCCCTTGCGGAAGCTGACGAACAGCAGCAGGTCCTGGGCGGCACGACGCGGAATCCAGGCACGGTGTTCGTCATCGGGAAATTCCGTCCGCAGTGCGATCAGCAGGCGCAGGTCGCGCACCAGC
>JAUXRT010000671.1 GCA_030681635.1 Reyranella sp. | reverse complement strand
CGGTCATGCCCTCGATGCCGCCCATCTCGAAGGCGAGATCGACGAAGGCGTCCTCGTGGTCGACGATGGTCGAGCAGGCGACGTAGAGCTCGCGCTGCAGCGCCTCGGTCCAGACCTCAGGGTTCTCCTGGATGAAGGTGCGGAACAGGCGAATGATCGAATTGCAGTGCAGCGTCTCGTCGCGCACGGACCAGGTCACGATCTGGCCCATGCCCTTCATCTTGTTGAAGCGCGGGAAGTTCATCAGCATCGCGAATGAGGCGAAGAGCTGCAGGCCCTCGGTGAAGGCGCCGAACACGGCCAAAGTCTTGGCGATGTCGGCCTTCGACTCGACGTTGAAGTTCTGCATGTAGTCGTACTTGTCCTTCATCTCCTTGACGGTGAGGAAGACCGAGTACTCCGTTTCCGGCATGCCGATGGTGTCGAGCAGATGGCTGTAGGCGGCGATGTGGACCGTCTCCATCGAAGAGAAGGCGGCCAGCATCATCTGCACTTCCGTGGGTTTGAAGACCCTAGAGTAGTGCTTCATGTAGCAGTTGTTCACCTCGACGTCGGCCTGGGTGAAGAAGCGGAAGATCTGCGTCAGCAGGTTGCGCTCAGTGTCCGTCAGCCGGTTGCGCCAGTCCTTCACATCGTCGGCCAGCGGCACTTCCTCCGGCAGCCAATGGATGCGCTGCTGGGTCAGCCAGGCGTCATAGGCCCAGGGATAGTGGAAGGGCTTGTAGATCGGCTTGGAGTCGAGAAGGGACATGGCGCGGACCGATCAAACAGTGTGAAGCGAAAGGTCCCCCGTCGCGTCCGGCCGGAGGGCTGGGCGCGGCGGGGGTCGTTCTGGCTACTGGCAGCTAAGGCACTCTTCGTAGTCGTTGGTCTGGGTGATCTTGTTGCCGACGAACGGCAGCGGCGCATCGGCGCCCTCCGCCCGCGTCGGCACGCCCATGGCGTGATCGCCCAGCTGGTCGGCCATGGCATCGCCCGAGACGGCCTCGGCGCGCTGGATGGAAAGCGAGCGGCAGTAGTAGAGGCTCTTCACGCCGCGCTTCCAGGCCATCATGTGGATCTGGTGCAGGTCGCGCTTATGCACGTCGGCCGGCAGGAAGATGTTGAGCGACTGGCTCTGGCAGATGTAGGGCGTGCGGTCGGCGGCATGCTCGACCAGCCAGCGCTGGTCGATCTCGAAGGCGGTCTTGAAGACGGCCTTCTCGTGGTCGTCGAGGCAGTCCAAGTCCTTCACCGAGCCCTGGCTGGTGGTGATGGTGGTCCAGGTGTCCTCGTTGTTGTGGCCCTTCTGCTCCAGCACCTTTTCCAGGTACGGGTTGCGCACCACGAACGAGCCCGAGAGGGTCTTGTGTTTGTAGACGTTGGCCGCCGACGGCTCGATGCCGGGCGAGGCGCCGCCGCAGATGATCGAGATCGACGCGGTGGGCGCGATCGCGAGCTTGTTGGAGAAGCGGTCCTCGAAGCCGAAGTCGGCGGCGTCGGGGCAGGCGCCGCGTTCCTTGCCGAGCGTCTTGGAGGCGTCGTCGCACTGGCCGCGGATGTGCTTGAACATCTTCTTGTTCCACACCTTGGCCATCACCGACTCGAGCGGGATGCCGTTCAGCTGCAGGAACGAGTGGAAGCCCATGACGCCGAGGCCGACCGAACGCTCGCGCATGGCGGCATAGGTGGCGCGGGCGAAGTCGGTGCCGGCGGTGTCGATGAAGCTCTGCAGCACGTTGTCGAGGAAGCGCATCACATCCTCGATGAACTGCGGATGCTCGTGCCACTCGAGATAGGTCTCGAGATTCAGAGAACTCAGGCAGCAGACGGCGGTGCGCTGCTTGCCGTGATGGTCGATGCCGGTCGGCAGCGTGATCTCGCTGCACAGGTTCGAGGTTTTTACTTCCAGGCCGGCCAGCTTGTGATGCTCGGGCCGGGCGTTGTTCACGTGATCGACGAACACCAGGTAGGGCTCGCCGGTCTCGATGCGCGCCGTCAGGATGCGGATCCAGAGCGCGCGGGCCGAGACCTTGCGCTGGACGGCGCCGTCCTTGGGGCTGACCAGCGCCCATTCCTCGTCGTTCTCGACCGCGCGCATGAAGGCGTCGGAGATGAGAAGCCCGTGATGGAGATTGAGCGCCTTGCGGTTGGGATCGCCGCCGGTCGGGCGGCGGATTTCGATGAATTCCTCGATCTCGGGATGATTGACCGGCAGGTAGCAGGCCGCCGATCCGCGGCGCAGCGAGCCCTGGCTGATCGCCAGCGTGAGCGAGTCCATGACGCGGATGAACGGCACCACGCCCGAGGTCTTGCCGTTCATGCCGACCTTTTCGCCGATCGACCGCAGATTGCCCCAGTAGGAGCCGATGCCGCCACCACGGGCCGCCAGCCACACGTTCTCGTTCCAGAGACCGACGATGCCTTCGAGCGAATCGTTGGCCTCGTTCAGGAAGCAGGAGATCGGCAGGCCGCGGCTGGTGCCACCGTTGCTGAGCACGGGGGTCGCCGGCATGAACCAGAGATTGCTGATGTAGTCGTAGAGCCGCTGGGCATGGCCATCGTCGTCGGCATAGGCCGAGGCGACGCGGGCGAACATGTCCTGATAGCTTTCGCCGGGCAGGAGATAACGGTCGGTGAGAGTGGCCTTGCCGAAGGCGGTGAGCCGGGCATCCCGAGAGGAGTCGGTAACAACCCGGGCACCGCTGCGAATTTGAACAACATCAAACACTTGTGGCCCCCATTTTCTTTTTGTCCACAGCTGTGGATAGAACACACTGTGGAAGACACCTAGATGTTGGGAGGGGTTTGTCCCTTCCCACTATGGATAGATGATACGGCACCTGTGCCGCCTGTCATCGGCAATTTTTTTCCCGGCTTGTGAATCTCAAGAATGGCCATTTAACTATCTGTAATTGCTATAGAAAATAGGCTTTGAAATTTTGTTTTTCGAGGCCGATGAAACCCTTCGCAGTTGCAGCATTTGATGAGAACAAAACGCGCTTCGCCGCGGATTCCGTGGGCCGCAGACAGAAACGCCAGCGAATCGGCTCAATCGCATCGGGGCAGGTGGCAAAACGCGAGACACGATAGGCACTTCTGGCGTCACGCGTGATCGTCGTCAGATTGTCATACGTCGGCGTAACATCGGCCGGTCGTCCAGGAGAGGAAACACAAGATATGGCCATCGCACCGGCGCCGCGGCTTTACGGCCTGGATGCCATCTCGGCGGCGGCCCTGCCGGCCGGCGGTGAGCAGGGCGCCCACTTCGCGCGACGGCTTTTCGAGCGCGTGGCCGACAAGGATCTGGCCGCCGCCCCGGCCGAACAGCGCGCCGCCAGCGCGCTCGCCCTGCTCGCCTTCGCCCGCCGCCGCCTGCCCGGCATTGCCAAGATCCGGGTGTTCGACCCGACCGAGGCCGGCCACGGCTTCGAGAGCCGGCACACCGTGATTCACGTCGTCAACGACGACATGCCGTTCCTGGTCGATTCCATCGCCAACGAACTCAATCGCCGCGAGATCGCCGTCCATCTGCTGGCCCATCCGGTGCTGGTGGTGCGCCGCGACCTCGACGGCGACCTGCTCGATCTCGGGCCCGAGACTGGAGCCATACCGGGTGAAAGGGGGTCGGGTGACAGGGGGGGCCGGCCCGAATCGATGATGCACATCGAGATCGACCGCCAGGCCGGGTCCGGCCAGCTCGACGACCTCGCCTCGGCGCTCGCGCGCGTGCTGGCCGAGGTGCGCCTCGCGGTCGACGACTGGCGGCCGATGCGCCAGGCCTGCCTCGACGCCATCGCCGATCTCGCGCCCGGCCGCTCGCAGAGCTTCGAGGAGTACGAGGATTTCCTGCAATGGCTGGAGGCCGGCCACTTCACCTTCCTGGGCCACCGCCGCTATCGCTATGTCGACGATGCCGCGCAGCCGGGCGGCCTGCGCTACGAGCTGATCCAGGGCTCGGCGCTGGGCATCCTGCGCCGCGACGAGGTGAGGCTGTTCGAGGCGGGGCTGGGTGGCGGCGAGGCAATGGCGCGATTTGCGCGCAGTGCCGACAATATCCTGGTCGTGAAGACCGACCGGCAATCGCTGGTCCATCGCAGCGGGCCGATGGATTGCGTGATCGTGAAAACCTACGACACCGACGGCCGCGTCACCGGCGAGCGGCGCCTGGCCGGCCTGTTCACCTCTGCCGCCTATCACGCGATGGTGGCCGACGTGCCGCTGCTGCGCGGCCGGGTCGCGAGCGTGCTGCGCCGCTCCGGCGCCGACGCCCACGGCCACGACGGCAAGACGCTGACGGCGATCCTCGATTCCTACCCGCGCGACGAGCTGTTCCAGATCGACGAGGACACGCTCTATGACCAGGTGCTGGGCATCCTGCAGCTGCAGGAGCGCCGCCGCGTGGCACTGTTCGCGCGCCGCGACACCGTCGGCCGCTTCGCCGCCAACCTGGTGTTCGCCCCGCGCGAGCGCTTTGATGCAGCACTCAGCGAGCGCTTCGCGGCAATCCTCGAACAGGCCTGGGACGGCAAGGCGACCTCGGTCTCTTCCTCGACCGGCAGCGATTCGGCATTGGCCCAGGCGCTCTACACGGTGAAGCTCAACCGGCCGGACGCGCCCGCACCCGACCTCGCCGCCCTCGAGCAGGCGCTGGTGGACGCGGCGACCTCGTGGAACGACCGGCTGCGCACGGCGCTGCAGGCCGAGCTCGGCGATGCCCCGGGCCGCGACGCCGCCCGCCGCTGGCGCGGCTGGTTTCCGCCGGTCTATCGCGAGACCTTCGAAGCGACGCAGGCCGTCACCGACATCGAGCCGCTGCGGGAAATGCTGGCCGGCGCCGGGTTCGACGTGGAAGTCGGCCGCCGGGCAGGGTTGCCGGCACACCGCTTTGCCATCCGCCTGTTCCATCCCCGCAAGCCGATCGCGCTGTCCGACATCCTGCCGCTGGCCGAGAACCTCGGCCTGCGCGTGTTGAGCGAGGCGCCGTTCCTGCTGCACGCGCCAAACGACCGCGATGATGACGGCGAGGGCGAAGGCGTGGCGATGCAGGTGCTGCGCGTCGAGATGGCGGACAAATCGGCCGTCGATCTCGCGGCGTCAGGCCCGCGCTTCATCGAGACGATCAAGAAGCTGTGGGCGGGCGCGCTCGAAAACGACGGGCTCAACCGCCTGGTGCTGGGGGCCGGCCTCGGTTGGCGCGAGGTCGCCGTGCTGCGCACCTATACCAAGTATCTGCGGCAGGCCGGCGTGCCCTTCAGCCAAGACTATATGGAGCGCACGCTGGCGGCCTATCCGGCGATCGCCCGCGGCCTCGTCGATCTCTTCCGCGCGCGCTTCGACCCTGTATTGGGCGAGGCGGGATCCGAGGCCCGCAAGGCGCGGGGCAAGGAGATCGAGGCCGGCATCGCGGCGGCACTGGAGGCCGTCACCACGCTCGACGAGGACCGCATCCTGCGGCGATTCCTGAATGCCGTGTGCTGCACCTTGCGGACCAATTTCTGGCAGACCGCGGCCGATGGTGCTGCAAAGGACTGGATCTCGCTAAAAATCGACAGCCGCGCCATCGACGAGCTGCCGGCGCCGCGGCCGCTGGTGGAAATCTTCGTCTACAGCCCGCGCATGGAGGGCATTCATCTGCGCGGCGGCAAGGTCGCGCGCGGCGGCATCCGCTGGTCCGACCGGCGCGAGGATTTTCGCACCGAAGTGCTCAGCCTGATGAAGACGCAGATGGTGAAGAACGCCGTCATCGTGCCGGTGGGCTCCAAGGGCGGCTTCTATGTGAAGCGACCTCCGGTTGGCGGCACGCGCGAACAGGCTCAGGCCGAGGGCATCGCCTGCTACCAGACGCTGATCCGCGGCCTGCTCGATCTCACCGACAATTATGCGGGCCGTGATATCGCACCGCCGGCCAATGTCGTGCGCCACGACGGCGACGATCCCTATCTCGTCGTCGCCGCCGACAAGGGCACGGCCAGTTTCTCCGACATCGCCAATGCCCTGGCGCGCGACTACGGCTTCTGGCTGGACGATGCCTTCGCCTCGGGCGGCTCGGCCGGCTACGACCACAAGAAGATGGGCATCACCGCCCGGGGCGCCTGGGAATCGGTGAAGCGCCATTTCCGCGAGCTCGGCCAGGACATCCAGGCGACGCCGTTCACCGTGGCGGGCGTGGGCGACATGTCGGGCGACGTGTTCGGCAACGGCATGCTGCTGTCGCCGCACATCCGCCTCGTCGCGGCGTTCGACCATCGCCACGTCTTCCTCGACCCGGCGCCCGATGCGAAGCGCAGCTTCGAGGAGCGCCAGCGCCTGTTCGCGCTGCCTCGATCATCCTGGGCCGATTACGACGCGATCCTGATCTCGAAGGGCGGCG
>JAUXRT010000666.1 GCA_030681635.1 Reyranella sp. | reverse complement strand
TCGAGCGTCCCGTTGGCCACGTCCTGCAGCGCCGGCACGTCGCCGCGATAGGGCACGTGGGTGTACAGGCCGCCGAGAGATTTCTCGAACATCAGGCCATAGAGATGGGCACTGGAGCCGATGCCCCAGCTGCCGTAGGTCGCAGGCCGTCCCAGCCCCTTCACCCACGCGGCCATGCCCCTGAGATCGCTGAACGGCGCATCGGCCTTCACCAGCACCAGGATGGTGCCGAGCGAGACCAGCGAGACCGGGATCAGATCCTTGGCCGGATCGAACGGCAGCTTGGCGTAGAGCGACGGGTTGTTGGTGTGGGTCGAATTCGTGGTGATCAGGAAGGTGTAGCCATCGGGCGGCGCCTTGGCGACGATCTCCGACCCGACGATCGTATTGGCCCCCGGCTTGGGATCGACCAGCACCTGCTGGCCCAGCCGTGTCGAAAGGCCGTCGGCGATCACCCGCACCAGGGCGTCGATCGCCCCTCCGGGGTTGAACGGCACGACGATGCGGATGGGCTTGGCGGGCCAGGCGCCTTGTGCCCAGCTCCCTTTGCCGAACAGGGGAGCGGAAAGCGCCGCCCCGACGATGCTTCGCCGACCGAGCGCTTTGCGCAGCATTGGCTTTCCCCCTGGTGGTCGCCTGATCTCCGCTGAAACTTAGCCACGCCGACGGCCGATGGATAGGTCACCTGCAGCCGGAATGAGGCCTGCATCGCGGAAATCTCGGTGGCAGACGCGCCTCGGGCGAGGCCATACACTCCCGCCAAGGGAGAATCATGTGCCGCTCTGGATACCGATCACCATCGCCGCCGCGCTGTGCCAGAACATCCGGACGACGATGCAGCAGAAGATTCGCGGCATTCTGAGCGTCGATGGCGCCAATTTCGTCCGCTACCTCTACGGCGCGCCGCTGGCGCTGGCCGCCCTCGCCTTCCTCGTCTGGGGGACCGGCCGGACGGTGCCCACGATCACGCTGGCCTTCCTCGGGCTCGTGACCATCGCGGGCGTCGCCCAGATCGTGGCGACGTCGCTGATGATCCACGCCTTCTCGCTGCGCAACTTCGCCGTCGGAACGGTCTATTCCAAGACCGAGACGGTGTTCGTGGCCCTGTTCGCGACCTTCATCGCGGGCGAACCGCTGGCGCTCGGCGCCTGGGCCGGCATCCTGGTCTGCCTGGGCGGCGTTGCGATCCTGAGCGTGCGCGGCAAGTTCTCCGACGTGCGCGGCGTGCTGGCCGACCTCACCCACAAGGGCGCCCTCTACGGCATCCTCTCCGGTGCGATCTTCGCCATCGCCGCCGGCACGATCCGCGAGGCCTCCAAGCTCCTGCCCGAGGGCGACTTCATGATTCGCGGCATCACGGTGCTCGCCTGCATGAACACCATCCAGGTCGTGCTGATGGGCCTCTACCTCGCGCGACGCGACCGGCCGCAACTCGGCAAGGTCTGGCACAACTGGCGCTCCTCCATCTGGGTCGGCATCTTCAGCGTGCTGGGATCGGCCGGTTGGGCGCTCGCCATGACGCTCGAGAACGCCGCCATCGTGCGCGCCGTCGGCCAGATCGAGCTCGTCTTCACCTTCATTTCCTCTCGCCTCATCCTCAAGGAACGGCCCTCCATCGGCGAATGGATCGGCAGTATCCTCGTGGTCGGCGGCGTCGTTCTCATTCTCGCAACGCGGTGACCCCATGACTGAACAGACAAGGCCGCTCGACGGCCTGCGCATCCTCGACTTCTCGACCACGATTGCCGGTCCGCATTGCAGCCGGCTGCTGGCCGACATGGGCGCCGACGTGATCAAGATCGAATCGCCCGAGGGAGACCTGATGCGGAGCCGGCCGGTCCAGCGCAACGGCGCCGGCACGATGTTCGGCCAGCTCAATGCCGGCAAGCGATCGATCGTCCTCGACCTGAAACGCCCGGAGGCAATTGCCGCCGTGAAGAAGCTGGTCGCCGCGGTCGATATCGTGCTGGAGAATTATCGCCCCGGCGTGATGAAGCGGCTGGGGCTCGACTATCCCGAACTCGCGAAGGTGAACCCGCGCCTCATCTACTGCGCCATCTCGGGCTACGGCCAGACCGGACCCGGCGCCGGCCGGCCGGCCTATGCGCCGGTGATCCATGCCGCGACCGGCTACGACATGGCGCACGCGGGCTACCAGCAGGGCCGCGAGCGGCCGGACAATTGCGGCATCTTCGTCGCTGACTATGCCAGCGGCGCCTATGCCATGGGCAGCATCCTGGCGGCGCTTCATCAGCGTCATGCCACCGGCAAGGGCCAGATGGTCGACGTCTCGATGTTCGAGAGCCTGGTCGGCATGCTGCTGGGCGAGGTCAATCGCGCGCAGTTCGACTTCGACATGCCGTCACGGCCGATGTACGGCCCGGTCGAGGCGAGCGATGGCTACGTCATGCTGGCGACGGCGAGCGAGAAGACCTTCCAGGACATGGCCACGGCCGCCGGCCGGCGCGACTGGCTGACCGATCCGCGCTTCGAGAAGTACGTCGACCGCCGCATGAACTGGGGCAAGTTCGTCGACGAGTTCGAAGCCTGGTCCAGGACCATGACCGTCAAGGAGTGCGTCGCGATCCTCGAGAAGCACGGCGTGCCTTGCTCGCCCTACGTCACCGTCACCGAAGCGCTAAAAGATCCGCAGGTCGAGCATCGCGGCTCGCTCTGCACGATCGAGGACAGCGCCGGTGCCTTCAAGTCGCCCGCGCCCCCTTTCCGCTTCTCCGGCTCGGCTCTTCAGAGCGGCCCGAAAGTCGCCAGCCTGGGCGAGCATACCAGGAGCGTCCTGGCCGACGCGGGCCTGGCGCCCGCCGACATCGAGGTGTTGCTGAAATGACCAGCGGAATAATTGACCCGCGTACCCCCATCCTGGTCGGTGCCGGCCAGATCACCGACACGGCCGGCAAGCCGTCGAGCGAGCGCTCGCGTGTGGCCTTCTGCACCGAGGCGGCGAACCTGGCGCTGGCCGACACGCAGGCCGCGATCGGCGGCCACGCGCTTGGCCACGAGATCGACGCCGTGGCCGTGATGGAATTCTTCAGCGACATCAGCCCGCGCTTCGCTTCGCCCTACGGTCGCTCCAGCAATCCGCCTCAAAGCGTCGCCAACCGGCTGCATGCCCAGCCGCGGCAGCTCCTCTACAGCCACTCCGGTGGCAACATGCCCCAGTACCTGGTCAACCGCTTCGCCGAGGAGATCGCAAACGGCGAGACCCAGCTCGCCCTGATCTGCGGCGCCGAACTGCTGCGCAGCACGCAGATCGCGCGCAAGGCCGGACAGAAGATCGACTGGAACGAGGATCCCGGCGGCGGCGATCCCACCCGCATCGGCGACCCGCGCTGGGGCTTTAGCGAGGAGGAAGCCCGCCACGACCTGCGCGCCGCCATCCATTTCTATCCGCTGCTGGAGAATGCCATTCGCGGCGGCCTCAAGCGCGACGTCGACAGCCACATGAAGGCGATGGGCCGGCTGTTCGAGCGGCTTGCCGCGGTAGCCAAGGCCAATCCGCTGGCGACGCGGCGCGAGGGCTATAGCGCCGAGGCCTTGTCCACTATTTCCGCCGACAACCGCTGGATCTGCTTCCCTTATCCAAGGCTGATGAACGCCAACGCCATCATCGACCAGGCGGGAGCCGTGCTGATGACGTCCGTGGAGAAGGCACGCGAATGGGGCATCCCGCAGGACCGCTGGGTGTTCCTGCATGGCTGCGCCGACGGCACTGACACCTGGGTGGTTTCCGAGCGCGAGAAGCTCGATGCCTCGCCCGCCATCCGTGGCTGCGCGCGCATCGCGCTCGACATGGCCAACAGGAAAGTGGCCGACGTGGCGGCCTTCGATCTCTACAGCTGCTTTCCCTCGGCGGTCGAAGTCGCGATGACGGAAATCGGCATTGCCGAGGACGATCCGCGTCCGATCAGCGTCACCGGCGGCCTGCCGTTCTTCGGCGGTCCCGGCAACAACTACGTCACCCATTCCATCGCCGAGATGATGAACGTGGTGCGGCGCAAACCCGGCTCGTTCGGCATGGTGACGGCCAACGGCAACTACCTCACCAAGCATTCGGCCGGCCTCTATTCGACCGAGCCGACCAAAGGCGCGTGGAAACGCGAGGACCCCAAGAAGTTCCAGGCCGAACTCGACGCCCGGCCGAAGCGGAAGGTCGAGACCAGGCCGTCGGGTACCGGCACGGTCGAGACCTACAGCGTCGCCTACGGCAAGGATGGCCCGGAACGCGGCTATATCCTGGGTCGCCTCGACATCTCGGGCGACCGCTTCGTCGCCATGACGCCAGATGAACCCGCAATCCTGGCCGACATGCTGACGCGCGAGCAGCTTGGGCGTAAGGTGTTGGTCTCTGATGAGGGCGGCCGCAACGTCTTCCGCCCGGGTTAGGCCCCGATCGAGGCAAAAGCCGATGTCCAATATCCTCAGCGCGGCCCAGATGGCCGAATTCAACGAAAAGGGTTTCACCTATGCGCGCGGCCTGTTCGCACCCGACGAGGTGAAGCTGCTCACGCGCGCGATGGAGGAAGATCCCGCCGTCCGCGACAGCATCCTCGACCGCCGCGATGGCGAGGGCCGTTCGACCCGCATTGCGCTATGGAACCGCGCCGGCGACAGCGTCTACGGCCTCGCTGCCCGCACGCACCGCATGGTCGACACGTCCGCCGCCCTGCTCGGTGGGCCCGTCTATCACTATCAGTCGAAGCTCACGGCCAAGGAGCCGGAAGTCGGTGGCGCTTGGGAGTGGCACCAGGATTACGGCTACTGGTACTACAACGGCTGCCTCAGGCCCGACCTGCTCTCGGTGATGATCGCGCTCGACAAGACCGACCGGAACAACGGCTGCCTGCAAATCGCCACCGGCTCGCACCGGCTGGGCCGCATCGATCACACGCCGTTGTCGCCGACCCAGAACGAAGTCGATCCCAAGCGCATGCCGCACATCCTCGAAAAATGCCCGGTCGAGTATTGCGAGCTCGAGGCCGGCGACGCGCTGGTCTTCCATTGCAACGCCATCCATCGCTCCGACGCCAACCGCTCGGCCAACCGGCGCTGGACCCTGCTGATTTGCTATAACCGCGTCGACAACGACACCTTCACCAGGGTCGACGACCGCTTCTACGTCCCGCTCGAGCCGGTCGACGACGAGGCGATCCGCCGGGCCGGCCTGCGCTTCGCGTCAGGCAATCAGGAGCACTTTGCCAGCAAGCCTTACGTTCCGGACCTGCGCAAAGCGTCATAGCCTGATGGGGGTGCCATGGAGGTCCGCAAAGCCGCCGCGTCCGACATTGAGGCAACCGTAGACCTGACGGAACGCAACCGGCAGCAATACCAAAAGTACCAACCGACATTCTGGCGCAAGCACCCGCAATCGGCGGCGGTAACGCAGCTATTTTTCACCCGGCTGCTGACGGAACCCGGCACCTACTTTCTGGTCGCAACGGAGGCCCGCCAGTTCCTCGGCTTCCTGATCGCGCGGAAGTTTCCGTCATCTCCCGTCTTCGACCCGGGAGGCGACACCTATCTGATCGACGATTTTTGCGTGATCGAGCCTCGTCATTGGATGACGATCGGCGAAGCATTGCTCTCCCATGCCTCCACGCTGATCCACGAACACGGTGCCGTGCAGATCCTGGTGACCTGCGGCGATCGCGACCTCGCCAAGGCCGAGGTTCTGCGCCGATCGGACCTGACCATCGCCTCCAACTGGTGGACGAAGCCGCTGAAGTGAGTCTGCCGGACCGCGAGCGTCCCGCTCGCTCATGAACTTGAGCGAGCGGGACACTCGCGGTCCAAATGAGTCCTACGCCCCCAGCCGCTCCAATGCCGTGCTGAGGCGCTCACGGGTCTGCTCGGCCAGGCTGCGACGTTCGCGCTGCTCCTCGACCACCTCTTCCGGCGCCTTTGCCACGAAGGCCGCGTTGCCGAGCTTGGCGTCGATCTTGCCGACCTCGTCGGCCAGCTTCTTGATTTCCTTCTGCAGCCGCGCGCCTTCGGCCTTCAGGTCGATCACGTCGGTGACCGGCAGGGCATAGGTCGCCTCGCCCACCACGATCTGCAATGCACCCTTCGGCGCCGTCGCGGCCGCCTCGATCCCCTCGATGCGCGCCAGCCGCTCGATCGCGGCACGATGCGTCTCCAGCCGCTTCACGGTCGTGCCGTCGCCGCCCACCACCAGCATCTTGAGCTTGGCGGCGGCGGGCACGTTCAGTTCGGCGCGCGCCGAGCGGATGTCGGAGATCAGTTTCACCAGCCAGCCCATTTCAGCGTCGGCGGCGGCATCCAGGGCCCTGGCAACCGGCCAGGGCTGGCCGATCAGCGCGCCATGTTCGGCGCGATGACCGAGCTTGTCCCACAGCTCCTCGGTGATGAACGGCATCACCGGATGCAGGAGCTTCACCGTCTCGCGCAGCACGAAGGCCGTGACGGCGCGTGTCTCGTCCTTTTCCGCACCATCAGCGCCCTGCAGGATCGGCTTGGTCAGCTCGACGTACCAGTCGCAGACGATTCCCCAGATGAACTCGTAGAGCGCGCTTGCCGCATCGTTGAGCCGGAATTCCGTCAGGGCCTTGTCTATCGTCGTATTGGCGCGCGCGAGTTCGCCCAGCATCCACTTGTTGACCGTGAGCTTCGCGGTTGCCGGATCGAAACCCTTGGGCAGCGCCGCACCGTTCATTTCGGCATAACGCGTGGCATTCCACAGCTTGGTAGCGAAGTTGCGCGAACCTTCGACGCGGGCCGGCGCCAGGCGAAGGCGGCCGGCCTGCGAGGCCGCCAGCGACGCCACCGTGAAGCGCAGCGCATCGGCGCCATACTTGTCGATCAGTTCCAGGGGATCGATCACGTTCCCCTTCGACTTCGACATCTTCTGGCCCTTCTCGTCCGTCACCAGCCCATGCAGGTAGACGGTGCGGAACGGCACCTCCTTCACGAAGTGCATGCCCATC
>JAUXRT010000661.1 GCA_030681635.1 Reyranella sp. | reverse complement strand
GGCGCGTCATTTCGGCGTCCGCCCGCCGAAGGACCTGCCGAACACGCCCGAAGAGGTCTATCCCAGCACGCCAGGCCTCGTGATCCGCGAGAAGGACGGCGAGCGGGTGCAACAGTCGATGGTCTGGGGCTTCCCGCTCCGGCTCAGTTTCATGAAGCCCGATTCCAAGCCGAAGCCGGTCAACAACATCGCCGACCTGAACAAGAACATGTGGAAAGGCCTCGAGGCGGCTCATCCAGCCGTTGTTGCACACTGAACATACGGCCCCGAGCAGGAAGTTGTTGAGATCTAATTGGCGAATTGGAGTTTGAACGGTTACCTGAAGTGATGCCCCGTCATCCCACATCGCCTCGAATAGCGAGAACTCGATAGTGTCGCGCGTCACACCGAATTCTTCCAGTGCCCAAGATGGAAACACGTGCTCACGTGCTCGCTTCCGTTCGGTCAATGGATCGCGAACAGGCTTCCCACAGAAGACACAAACCTTGGGTAGCTGGTTCAAAGCAGTGCTTCCTCAATGGCCATATCGTCCTTTAGAGATAGGTTGTTGCGGCTTTGCCGGCCGCCCAACTGTCTGCACACTCTTGCTTACTTTCTGGGGCGTCGATGCCCCAGAGGCGATAGGTGGTTCCGTCCATCTTGATCGTATCGCCGTCTGTGACGGTCTGGGCGCCAACCGGGAGCGCCAACAAAATCAAGGCGGTTGCGAGCTTCATGGCTTCTCCAGGGTGGAGTCTTGGCCGAGTGGCGACGAATTGGTGTACATGACCCTTGGAGTAGTACGGTGGGTGGAGCCCCCGCGCTTGTAGATTCTGGCTCCGCTATCCTGGTTAATCTGCGCTGATTTCGGCGCCGCGAGACATAGCCCTGTGCGAGCGATTACGGGGTGCACGCGCCTCCTGCGCACCCTCGTTCAGCAACTGCGCGATCGTGTCCGAGGTGCGAGTGATGGCAAGCTTGAGAGCCTCGTCGATGTGGACATAGCCCTGCGTTACCGACTGTGCCGCGTGGCCCAGCATCGCGGCGATCGTCAATTCCGAGAAGCCGAGATCACCGGCTACACTTCCAAACGTATGACGAAGCGTGTGCGGCGTGACACCTGTAATGCCTACCATCGCGCACAGTCGCTCCAAGCAGGCCTTGCCCGCAGTGAAAGCGCCGTCGCCAACGTCGGCAGGAAAAACGTACGGGCTGCCTTCTTGCTTCGGTTGGTTCGCGGCATGGCGGGCAGCAACCGGTCCGATCGCCCGAATCTGAGCGTCCGCCTTGGTGTCGGGGAAGGCAACGTAGCCCTTTTCGGCGTGGAGCCAATCGCGGTGCATCTGCTGGCCCTCGGAGATGCGAAAGCCTGTCAGCAGCAGAAACCTGACAACCGCCAGTCCAGTGCTGTGCTCGCCGTTTCGTTCGCCATACTGTAGGGCCGCGCCGAGCTTCTTGATCTCGCCGGTACTGAGGCGTCGCTGCTTCTTCTTGCCGGCGAGACGTCGTGCGCCTTGGCTCGGATGTTTCTCGATGACATCCAGGCGCGCGGCGTGGCTGAGAATCGACTGGAACGTTGCGACCGCCCGGCCTGCCACGCCCGGTCCACCCCGGGCGACTCCACCCCGTCCCGGCCGCCGCTCCGTAGCGGCAGTCTTTCCGGCCACGATATCGGATTGCATGCCCTCGATGTCGACGACGCGGAGGCTGCCCACCAACCGCTTGCCGAGCAGCGGTTTTATGTGAGTGTTGATCCGGCTCCGATCCATCGCCAGCGTCGATGCTTTGATTGGGCGGTTCTTGCGGCCAAGGATCCGACCCGCTTCAGCTTCCGTTAGATACCAGTCGCACAATGCCTCGACCGTTATGTTGTCCCTCCCAGCCTCCAGTTCCTCGGCGGGGTCAATGCCCTCAGCGACGCGGCCAAGCTTCACCTTCGCAAGCTCACGGGCCTTTTCAACGGTCATGATGCCGAACCGGCCGATTTTGATCCTGCGGCTCTTGCCCGCCGCGTTGCGATACTGGACGACGAAGGTCTTCAGGCCAGACGGAATTACCCGGACGCCGAAGCCGCGAATCTCACCGTCCCAAAGGAATTCCTGGCCCTCCGCGGTGGTAGCAAGGGCTTCGACCGCCCGCTTGGTCAACCTCGACACTATCGCTCTCCTGCGCTGCCTGCTTACATTATCAAATTGCGGCAAGAATGTAAGCGCCTTGTAAGCGAGATAAAGCGAATAGCAGGCTAGATGCGGGTAGTGCGGCGTAGGTGGGTCGCTCTAACTAGTTGTTTTTGCGGGCTACTGGCTATCGGAGGCTAGTCTAGCGAAGATGGACCAATATCTTGCCAAGGTCGGGGTCGAGGGTTCGAATCCCTTCGCCCGCTCCAATTTTCTTCCCGTATAGACAGTGGCTTTAGCCACATCGGCATGCCTTGCCGATTGGACAGGCGTGCGGCGGCGTGCGCGCGTGCGATGGTACGCTTCCCGCGGAGTACTAAGTCTGGCGGCAGCAGCGAAGCAGGGGAGAAACGCGGCATGGCCATTGGGCTGAAGAAGGTTGCCCTTGTGACCGGCGCGGCGCGCGGCATTGGCCTCGCGACGGCGACCCGCTTCCTGGAAGACGGCTGGCACGTTGCGATGCTGGATATCTCGGGCGACACGCTGCGCTCCACCGTCGATGCCTTGGGTCGCGCAGACGCTACCTTGGCGCTCGAGGCCGATGTCTCGGACCCAGGAGCGATTCAGGCCGCTGTGCAGCAGGCCCACCGGCAGTTCGGCCGCATCGATGCCCTGGTCAACAATGCCGGCATCGCCGTGTTCAAACCGATGCTCGACGTGACGCTGGAGGAATGGCAGCGCGTCATGGCGGTGAACCTCACCGGTCCTTTCCTGATGACCCAGGCAGTGGCGCCGATCATGCGGGACCAGGGCGGCGGCGCCATCGTCAACATCACCTCGATCTCGGGCCTGCGGGCCTCCACGCTCCGCGTCGCCTATGGCACCAGCAAGGCCGGGCTGGCACATCTCACCAGGCAACAGGCGGCCGAACTCGGCGAGTATGGCATCCGCGTCAATGCCGTGGCGCCGGGACCGGTCGATACCGCCATGGCCAAGGCCGTGCACACGCCGGCAATCCGCGCCGATTATCACGACCATATCCCGCTCAACCGCTACGGCCTGGAATCGGAACTCGCCAACGCGATCTGCTTCCTGTGCGGCGACCAGGCGAGCTACATCACCGGCCAGGTGCTGGCGGTGGATGGCGGCTTCGACGCCGCCGGCGTCGGTCTGCCGACGTTGCGAAATGAACGGCGGAATCAGTGAGCGTGGTCATGCCGCGCCGCCATTTTTGCCGCTAGAGTCCGATCAAGAAACCGGACATCCAGGGAGGCACATGGTGATGATCGCGACTCGACGGCGCGCCGCTCTGCTTTTGGCGCTCGCTGCGCCTCTCCTGGCAGCTCCTGCGGTTGCCGACGACTATCCCTCCCGATCCATTCGCCTGATCGTGCCCTATGCCCCGGGCGGCGGTGCCGATTCGGTCGCGCGCATCGTGGCCAAGCGCGTCAGCGAAAGCATCGGCCAGCCGATCGTGATCGAGAATCGCGGCGGCGCCGGCTCCATCGTCGGCACCGACATGGTCGCGAAGGCGGCGCCCGACGGTTACACGCTGCTGCTCGGCCAGTCCGGGCCGATCTCGATCAACCCGGCCGTCTACAAGACCTTGCCCTACGATCCGGTGAAGGATTTTGCGCCGATCACCATGACGACGGCCTATCCCTACATCCTGGTCGTCAATTCCGAGCTGCCGGCCAAGACGCTGCAGGAGTTCGTGGCACTGGCCAAGAGCAAGCCCGGCGCGATGAACTACGGATCGACCGGCGTCGGCGCGGCCAATCACCTGGTGGCCGAGCTGTTCAACAGCAAGGCGGGCCTGCAGATGACCCACATCCCCTATCGCGGCACGGCGCTGGCCGTGGGCGATCTTTTAGGCGGCCAGCTCTCGGTGGTGTTCGGCGATCCCATCAGCGTCTTGCCGCACATCAGGTCGGGCAAACTGCGCGCGCTCGCCGTCACCAGCCTGGAACGTTCGCCGGTGGCGCCCGAGGTGCCGACCGTCGCCGAAAGCGGCTATCCCGGCTTCGAGGCGCTCGCCTGGCACGGCATCCTGGCGCCGGCCAAGACGCCGCCGGAGATCGTGAAGAAGCTCAACGCCGAGATCGCCAAGGCGCTGGCCGATCCCGAGACCAACAAGCTTTTGACCAACCAGGCCATGCAGACGGTCGGCAACACGCCGGAGGCTTTCGCCGCCTTCATCCAGAAGGACATCGCCACCTGGAAGGCGGTTGCGGCGGCGGCAAAAGTTACTGTCGAATAGTTTTGACAGTTCAGCAGGTTTTGGGCTATATTTCTGTCAGGCTGGCGCTTCCTTTGACTAGGGGCGCCGGCCTTTTTCGTGTCGGCAAGCCTCGGAGCCGGGCCTCATTTACTGGACACTGATCAACCGGAGTCGACGGGCTTGATGGCACAGCCGATCGCGGGGCGATCCCTTCGGTGAATCAACGACTTGGCTGTGATTTTCGGCACAGTTGGCCAGACAACGCGTGGCACAACGAGCTGTGCCAAAAAACGCCCTTAGCGCGGCACGGTCAGGGCCGCGAGGTTGGAGACATCGCCGCTCTTCTCCAGCGTCCAGACCGCGTCGATCAGCTTCTGGATGTCATGCCCGGGCCGCCAGCGGCCGGCCTCGGCGCGGAGCTTGTCCTCGATCTCCGTGTCTTTCATCGGGTTGGACGAGCTGCCGCGCGCGGCCTGGGTCGCGACGCTGTGCTTCTTTCCGTCGGCGGTGAAGAAATCCATCTCGGCCGCGATGGTCGAGAGGGCGGGGTCGCTTGCGACCTCGATCTTGCGACGCATGTCCCTGACGGCGGCGTCGTTGACGCAGGCGTCGGTGAACTGGTCGAGGCCGGCTTTGCCTTGAACCAGCGCGGCGGCAACGGCGTGCTGCAGGCTCACCTGCGACTCGCGGCCGGTCGCGACCTCGGGCCGGTCGGTTCGCTGCAGCAGCAGCGGATTGCCGCGCACGGCCACACGCGTGACGACGGCCGTGGGATGGTTGCGCCGCCAGTCGAGCGCGCAGTCGAGCAGCGGGTGGATCACGAAGCCGCACGGGTAGGGTTTGATCGAATTATTGGTGACTTCCCAGCTCATGCCGAGGCCATCCAGTAACGCCGCCCAGTTCGGCGGCTCGCCCATGGCGGCGAGGAAGCCCTGCGCGCCTGCAATAGGCTCGGCCGGGCCTGAGAAGCCCTTTTCGGCAAGCAGCGCGGACCACAGGCCGTTCCGCGCGGCATTGCCGACGCTGACGCTCTTTGCCGGCCAGCCCAGGCATTCGCAGAGGCCGGCCGATTGCGTCGAGGCGGTGCCGAGCGCCCAGACGATCTGGTCTGCCGTGAGGCCGAGGAGCTTCGCGGCGCCCGCGGCCGAGCCGAACACGCCGCAGGTCGAGGTGATGTGCCAACCCTTGGGATAGTGGCCGGGCGAGACCGCGCCGCCGACCCGGCATTCGATCTCGAAGCCCAGCACGAAGGCCAGCAGCAGCTCTGGTCCGGTCACGCGCCGCATGTCGGCGAGCGCCAGCAGCGCCGGCGCCACGGGCGAGGTCGGATGAACGACGGTGGGGAGGTGCGTGTCGCAATAGTCGAAGACGTTGGCGCCGGCGCCGTTCAGGAAGGCGGCGCTCAGCGCATCGATGCGATCGGTACGGCCGATGATCGTGGCCAGCTTGCCGCCCGAGAATTCGGCGAGCGATTTCAGCGCGATCTCGACCGGTTCGGTGCGGCAGCCCGCGATCGCGACGGCGAAGAAGTTGAGGAGGGCGCGCTTGGCTTCATGGCGCACAGGATCGGGCAGGGTCTCCCATCTTGTTTCGGCAACGAAACGGGCGAGGGTCTGGGTGGCGCCGGGTCTGGGCAACATGGATTTCTTTCGGATATCTATTAGAGATGAAAGATGATCATGCCTGAGAAACTCGCGATCGTACGAACCGTCGCGGAATTGCGCCATGCGGTTGCGGCCTACAGGGCCACCGGCCGCACCGTCGGTCTGGTCCCGACCATGGGCGCGCTGCACGAGGGCCATGTCAGCCTGGTCGAGGGTGCGCTGGCGCGCGGCGACGTGCCGGCGACGTCGATCTTCGTCAATCCGACCCAGTTCGGCCCGACCGAGGATTTTTCAGCCTACCCGCGCGATGAAGCGGGCGACTTCGCCAAGCTCGAGGCCGCCGGCTGCCGCATCGTCTTCGCGCCGGCCAAGGAGGAGATGTATCCCGCGCCGATGCTGACCACCGTGAAGGTGACGGGCGTCACCGATGGATTGTGCGGTCCCTTCCGGCCGGGGCATTTCGACGGCGTCGCGACCGTGGTCAGCAAGCTCCTGATGATGGCCATGCCCGATCGCGGCTATTTCGGCGAGAAGGACTATCAGCAACTGCAGGTGATCAAGACCATGGTGCGCGATCTTGCCATGCCGATCGAGATCGTCGGCATGCCGACGGTGCGCGAACCTGATGGCCTCGCCATGTCGTCGCGCAATCGCTACCTCAGCCCCGCCGAGCGAACAACGGCGTTGCAGCTCTATCGCGAGATGAACACGGTGGCGCAAAAGGTTCGCGATGGTCGTTCATCGTGTTCGGAAGCGACGGCGTCGTCGTCGAAGGCACTGCTGGCGGCGGGCTTCGACAAGGTCGAGTACCTGACCGTGGTCGATGCCGAGAGCCTTCAGCCGGTCGAGACGGTCGCGGGCCCGGCCCGCATCGTCGCCGCCACGCGTCTGGGACGGACGCGCCTGATCGACAACATCGCCGTCGACTGAATTCAGGCCGACTCGAGCAGAAGCACGCTGCCCTGGCCGCCGTCGGCGCAGATGCTGACGATGGCGCGCTGGCCCTTGGGCATCGCGTCCAGTTCCTTGACGGCCTGGCTGATGATGCGGGCGCCTGTTGCGCCGAAGGGATGGCCCAGGGCCGTGCTGCCGCCGTTGGGTTTGAGCCGGTCCCGTGGAAAGGCGCCGAAATCGCGCGGCACCTTGGCGCGATCGCGCAGGAAAGCCGGGTCCTGCAGCGCCTTCAGGTGGAAGGCCACTTGCGCCGCGAAAGCCTCGTGGATCTCCCAGAGGTGGATATCGTCGTAGCGCAGGTCGTGCCGCGCCAGCAGGCGGGGGATGGCGAAGGCCGGCGCCATCAGCAGGCCTTCGACGCGGAAATCGACCGAGCCGATTTCCCAGTCGATCAGTTTTACGCGCGGTGTGTGCGTCGGCAGGCGCGACAATCCCTTGGTCGAGGCGACCCAGATGGCGGCGGCGCCGTCGGTCAGCGGTGAGGAGTTGCCGGCGGTGAGGCTGCCCTTGCCGCTGGTGCGGTCGAACGACGGCGGCAGGCGCGCGAGTTTCTCCAGCGACGTGTCCTTGCGCGGGATGGTGTCGCGCGTCACCTCGCCGACAGGGATCACCAGGTCGTTGAAGAAGCCGCGCTCCCATGCCGCCACCGCCGTCCGGTGGCTGGCGAACGCGATCTCGTCCTGTTCGGCGCGGCCGATCTGCCATTCCTTGGCGGTGATCTCGGTGTGCTCGCCCATGCTCATGCCGGTGGTGCGATTGCTGATCGCCGGAATGAAGAGGCGCACGTCGCGGAGGTGCAGATCGGTGAGACGGTCGAGCTTTTGGCCGAGTGAGCGCGCCTGCTGGAATTTGCGCAGCCAGTCGGAGAGGCTCTGGCCGAGGCCGACCTGGATGCGGCTCAAACTGTCGACGCCGCCAACCAGCGCGAGGTTATAAGCATCGCTGTCGATCATGCCGGCCGCCTCGATGGCGCCCATCATGCTGGTCGAGCAGGCCATGACGGTGGAGAAGGCGGGGACGGTGGCATCGACGCCGGCATCCATCAGCACCTCGCGGCCGATGTTGCTCCAGGTCAGGTTGGGCACGACCGCGCCCCACACCGCGAAGTCGGGCTTGCCGCCGTTCAGCAGGCCGACCATGTGGCGGGCCACTGGCACCGACAGCTCGATGGCGTCGAGGCCGCCCAGCGGGCCATCGACCTTGGCGAAGGGCGTGCGAACGCCCGAGGCCAGCCAGACATCGACGGGCCGTTGCATGAGGGTCTCCTAAGCCGCCTGTTCCAGCGTCGAGGCGACGTCAGCCGTGGTGACGCGGCGCAGGTCGCGCACCTGATTGGTATCGAATGGCCGGGCGCGATGCATGGTGCAACGGTTGTCCCAGATCACCAGGTCGCCCTGCTTCCAGGTGTGGGCATGCACGAACTGGCGCTGGGTGGCGTGTTCCATCAGGTCGAGCAGCAAGAGGCGGCCATCGGCGACCGGCATGCCGAGGATATGCGAGGCGTGCGCGGCGACGTAGAGCGTCTTGCGTTTGGAGCCGGGATGGGTGCGGACCACCCGCTGCGGCACCGGCGGCAGGCTGGCGATTTCCTCGGGCGTGTAGTTGGTGACGCTGAGCTGGCCGCGCGAATGCCAAATCGAATGTTCGGCGATCAGGCCGTCGAGCTGCTTCTTCGTGGCTTCAGGCAGATCATCGTAGGCCGCGCGCATGTCGGCGAATTCCGTGTTGCCGCCTTCGGGCGGCACGACGTGGGCGTAGAGCATCGACAACGCACCGGGGACGGCGCGGAACGAGGCGTCGGTATGCCAGAACCGGTTGGCCAGCCAGTCGAGTCGACGCTTGCTGTTCTGTTCGAGGACCTTCGAATCGCCGTCGAGGTTGGAGATGTCGGCAATCTCGTCCCGTACCAGGCGGTGCTTGATTCCGCGATGCCGCGCCTTCTGCGCCGACGAATGGATCGGCCCGAAATGGCGGGCGAAGTCGATCTGCTGGTCGTCGGTAAGCTTCTGGTCGTGGAACACCACGACGGCATAGCGGTCGATCGCATCGACGATCGCCTTGTGGTCGGCAGGGCTGAGTGGGCGCGAAACGTCGATGCCGGAGATTTCGCCGAAGAACACCGGATGCAGTTGCTTGACCGAAACCATGCGGGCCTCCATCGTCGCGCCATCATCCCCCAGGAAACGCCATGCCGCAAACCATCAAGCTCGCCCTGCTCGACGATTATCAGAAAGTGGCCCTGCGTCTGGGCGACTGGGACCGGCTGAGGAAACGCGGGATCGAGATCACGGTCTTTCACGAACCTTTCTCCTCGGTCGATGACGCCGTGCAAAAACTGGCGCCGTTCCAGATCCTGGGACTGCTGCGCGAACGCACGGCCTTTCCCCGCGCCCTGATCGAGAAGCTGCCGAACCTGAAGTTCATGGTGCTGACCGGCGCGCGGGCGGCGAGCCTCGACGACAAGGCGGCGGCCGAGCGCGGCATCCCGATCTCGACCACGCCCGGCGGCGGGTCGAACGCGCCGACCGCGGAGCTCGGCTGGGCGCTCCTGATGATGTGCGCGCGCGATCTCGCCAAGGCCAATCGACTCGCCCGCACCGGCAAATGGCATGACGGCATCGAGCAGATGGTCGTGCTGGAAGGCAAGCGGCTCGGCATCCTGGGGCTGGGCAAGCTCGGCAGCCGCGCGGCGCACTACGGCAAGGCGTTCGGCATGGAGGTCGTGGCCTGGAGCCAGAACCTCACGCCCGAGAAGGCCGAAGCGGGCGGCGCCAAGTACGTCAGCAAGGACGAGCTGCTGGCGACCTCGGACTTCGTGTCGATCCACCTCGCGCTGTCGGATCGCACGCGCGGCCTGATCGGCGCGGCGGACCTCGCCAAGATGAAGAAGAGCGCGATCCTGGTGAACACCTCGCGCGGGCCGATCGTCGACGAGGCGGCCCTGATCGCCGCCCTCAAGAACCGCACCATCCTGCATGCCGGCCTCGACGTGTACGACAAGGAGCCGCTGCCGGCCGACCATCCGCTGACCAAGCTCGACAACGTGACGCTGATCCCGCATCTCGGCTACGTCGTCGAAGACGCCTACCGGCATTTCTATGAAGGCACGATCAAGGACATCGAGGCTTGGCTCGACGGCAAGCCGATCAACGTCCTCAATCCCGAGGCCCTCAACAAAAAATCGGGCTGATGTCGATTCCGTGCTCAGTCGGACGTCCATGAGGTGACGGCATAGGCCGTCTCAACCCAGGAGATCGACATGGCTCAATACTTGCTGCTGCTGCACCACGCCCCCAACTACAACATGGATCTGCCGCGCGAGAAGATGATGGAGATGACCAAGCGCTACATTGCCTGGGCGGACAGCCTGCGCCAGAAGGGCAAGATGACGGGTGGCGAGAAACTTGCGGTCGGCGGGGTCCGCCACATCAAGCTCAAGGACGGCAAGCCGGTCACCAGCGACGGTCCCTATGCCGAAGCCAAGGACGTGATCGGCGGCTATTTCGTGATCGAAGCCAAGAATGCTGCCGAGGCCGAGGCAATCGCCAAGGACTGTCCTCATGTGGCGATTGCTGCGGCCAACTGGGTCGAGATTTTGCCGATCGAAGACATGGCGCAGGTCAGGGCGGCGGCGGGGGGCTGAGCGTCCTCTTGGAAGACAAGGTCCACCGGCTCGTCGACTCGCTGGCGCGCGATTCGGCGAGCCGCGTGGTCGCGGCCCTTGCGCGGCGGCTGGGCGCGGGCCGCATCGCCGTTGCCGAGGACGCCGTGCAGCATGCGCTGCTGCAGGCGCTCTCGTTGTGGCCTTTCAAGGGCGTGCCGACGAAGCCGGAAGCCTGGCTGGCGGTGGTGGCGAAGAACCGCGCCCTCGACCTGCTGCGCGGCGAGACACGAAGCCTCGCGCTCGCGGAGGAACTCGTTCCCCTGGCGGCACCGTCGATCGAAGGCGCGGGTCACTTCGATCGCGAACTGAACGACGACGAGCTGGCGCTGTTGTTCGCGGTGTGTCACCCGGTCCTCTCGCCCGATCTGCGCGTGACCTTTGCGCTAAAAACCGTGTGCGGCCTCACCGTGGCGCAGATCGCCTCGGGGCTGTTGAGCGAGCCGACCACCATCGCCCAGCGGCTGGTGCGGGCGCGCCGTCAGCTCGAGGCGGCCGACGTGCCGATCGAACCGCCACCGCCCGACGCCCTGCCGGAGCGCGCCGAGTCGGTGCGCACAGCGCTCTATCTGATGTTCAGCGAGGGCTACTCGGCGTCTTCAGGCGAGGTGCTGGTTCAGCCCGAGCTTTGTGTCGAGGCGGTTCGTCTGGCGCGTGCCTTGGCGATGCATCCCATGACCCGCGGGCCGGCAAGTGACGCCCTTGCGGCCCTGCTGGCACTCACCGCGGCGCGCCTGGCGACGCGCGTCGACCTCGATGGCGCCGCCCAGCTTTTGGAAGATCAGCCGCGCGAGCAGTGGGACGCCGGCCTGATCGGGCTCGGCCTCGATCATCTGCAGCGATCCGCCACGGGCGACGAACTGACCGTGTGGCACTTGCGGGCCGAGATTGCCTCGCTTCACGCCGTTGCCCGAAGCACGGCGGAGACGGACTGGGGGCGGATCGCGGCGACCTACGACCAGATCGTTGCGATCGATGGCTCGCCGATGGCAGCCCTCGCCCGAGCTGTGGCGATCGGTCATGCGGAAGGGGCAGCGGCCGGGCTCGAAGCCGTGAATGCCTGCCTGCCGGTGCTTGCGGCCAGCCCCTACGGGCACGCCGCCGCCGCGACCTTCCTGATCGACCTGAAGCGGGAAGCGGAAGCGCGGACGCACCTCGAACGGGCGCAGGCTCTCGCCCACACCACGCCGGAGCGCCGGCTCATGGAACGCCGTCTGACGGCGCTCTCAGCCGGACCGCGATCAGCCAGACCGCGCCGGCCAGGATGATCGCCGCGGCGAGCCATTCCACCGTCGACAGGCTGGCCGGCGTGAGCCAGCCCAGGCGCGCGGCGGCGGCTTCGAGGGCAATGGCGAAAAACGGCATGGCGGTGAGCGCGATCAAATAGGTCTGCACGCCCGTGGTGTTGATCGTCCAGAAACCGAGCCAGGTCCCGGGTGCCCGGAACAGCAGGCCGGCCAGCGTCGCATAGAGCCAAAGGTCGATCCGCCCGAAGGCATCGCCCGCGCCGGCCCAGGGCGAGGCCATGAGTCCGACCATTCCGGCCAACGACCAGACGAGGATGAAGGCGAGCGACGCCGCCACCAGGATTTCGCCGGTGAAGCGGCTGCGTGCCGCCAGGTCGGTCACGCGGTTGCGCGGGTGGTAGGCGATCATCCATGACGCCGCGACCGCGACGGTTTCGGACAGGATCAGCCAGAGCATGCCGCGCCAGGCGGTGTCCGACATGAGTGCCGTGGCAAATGCCGCGATGCCTGCGGCCAGGAGCATCAGGCCCGGCCAATCGCGCCGCGCCGGCGCACGACGCGATAGAGCCCACCCCGAGGCCGCACCGATCAGCACGCTCACGGTCGCCAGCAGCGTGCTCTGTGTGACGGCCAGCCAGACGATAGCCGCGGACGTGGACCCGTTGATGACGACGCGCATGAAGGCGTAGCTGATCGTCCAGGGCGCCAGCAGGTCGCGCCAGTTTCCCGGCGTGCGCCGGCCGACCCACAGCATGGCGAGACCGGCGCTCAGCAACTGCACCAAGGTGTAGGCCCAGGCATCGAGATGGGCGCCGCTCACGACGTGGCGTGTCAGCAGTAGATAGACGGACCACAGGAGCGAGTTGCCCAGCGCGATCGCCAGGACGTGGCCGTTCATGGTCGGCTCAGGTGCGGAAACGCAGCAACAGGTGATTGACGCCGTTCAGCTTGACGTAAAGGTCTTCGAATTGCGCGTAAAAATCCTCCCACTGCGGCAGGCCGCCCCCCGGGCCTCCTTGCGCGCCGAGCGAGGTGTAGATCTCGGCGACGGTCTTGCGGCCGTCGATCTG